>JBDNFZ010000628.1:0-12198 GCA_041689555.1 Opitutaceae bacterium
CACCGCAAGCGCACAAGATAAGCCCGGCAATCATCCTCGCTTCTGAACTGGTCACGAAACTCCATCACTGTTTGAGGGTAGTCGGCCATACGCTGCCACGCTGCTTTCGACCGCTAGGGGAATCAAGTGCATACCTAGAATTAGTAATTAGTGACAACATAAATTTATCGACTTTTCACTGGTGATTCTGAGAATTAACTCGTGTTTTAGGGGGAACATCCGCCTGAGGCTGCACTGCTCCCGCAGCCAATTCCCCAGAGCGGGCCAGCGCCACGACATCCGCATTCTCGTCGTCCAGCTCGGACAACCGACGCCTCATCTCGTCACGCTCCTCTGCGGATAGCCTCGGCAGCTCGGCGAGAATTTCAGCTTTGCTCATGGACCAAACGCTGGCGCCCCATGCGTCCATCGCAAATTCCGGTGACTCCGGTCAATAACAGATCAAAGGCTAGGTGGGGCGCTGGGCACGCAGGAACTCTCGCGCTTCTGCCGCGCTCACGGTCTTAATCGTAGTGGCTTCGCCAAAGAGTTCACGATCCGCTGCAATGACGAATTGGTCGGTGGTCTGCTCACAAAAAAGCGTCAAGACCACCGGCTGCTTTTTGCCGTCACCCCGTCGCAGCACTCGCCCGATCCGTTGCACACGTTGACGCTTCGATTTGGTCGATGCCACCAGCACGGCTGCATCCACATCCGGCACGTCGAAACCTTCATCAAGCATTCGGCAGACAAAGAGCACCCCACGAGTTTCCCTGCGGAACGCTTCGATGACCCTGCGGCGGTCAACTTCCTTCAGTTCACTGTGCAACACCCCGGTCCAGATGCCTGCCGTGGCGATGGCATTCTGAAAGATTTTCGCCGCCTTGAGTTCAAGAATCGCCGCCCCGTCTTCGGCTGACGCGATCCGCTCGAAAAACACGATGACCTTACGCCGATTCTGCGACTGGAGGAGCGTGCCGATCAAATTCTGCGCAACGGACTGTTTATCCCGCGCTAGGTAGAGAATCTCTGATCGCTTGAAAAACAGGATCATCAGCTTGCGAACGGCTGGATCGCCATCGGGGCCTGCTTGCCGGTCGATTCGCTTGAGCGTATTCCAAAAATCTTCCGAAACATTGGCCTCGTCGAACTCCACTTCGTAGATGTGCTTCAAATAAGTTGTTTGGGAGCGAATCTCACCGCCTAAATCATCGTATCTTCGCTGCTCGTCCGGGTAGAGGCGGCACTTCACATTCAGCAGGGTAAGCGGCGGCAAATCGCCTCTCCGAACCGCGTCTGCGAACGTGTAAGTGTAGACGATTTTACCCAAACCTGGGATGGCGAATTTCTCCCCAACGGTTGCCGAGAGCGCGAGCACCGCATCGTAACGCACGAGAGTGCGCACACGCTGAAAGACCTCGCCAGTGACATAGTGGTGACACTCGTCGGCGATGAGGAACGAGCGATTTTCACGGAAATTGCGACAGTGCTCGAAGAGCCCATGCAGACGCGCTTCAGGCGCGCCATGGCCGACCCCAACGACCGAGTTGACGACGGCGACACAAATTTTCCCGTGGGCGAACGTCTCATTGCGCCCATTGCCGAGCCGCGCGACGCGGGTCGCGGGGAACTGCGAAGTGAGGCGCTCATACCATTGGTCTTGAAGCGTGATGGAAGGCACCACGACCAAGGTGTAGGTCTGCTTGTGGCGCTCCACCAATCGTCGCCACGCCTCCATCGCGAGGTAGGTTTTCCCTGAACCAGTAACCGCCTCAATCATGCCGTGGAACCCCGCATCGGCCCATTTTACCAGAGCCTCTTTTTGCCACGCCCATTGCTCGGCCGGCTTCGCCTCGCGACGCGCCGTCGAGCGATCAGCGCCGGAAGGTGCAATTTCGCAAACAGCCCCGGTCGCAGGGTATGCCTTTCCTTCAACAACGATAAAATCGTGCACCCCGGGCTCCTTCACTGGAAGGTGCCCGAGTGGAATTAATGCTCCAGGCGCACAGGAGCCGTCAGTTGGCGGCTGAACCACTTCTGCGAAATAATCGGCTCCGTCTCGTTTAATTCGGCCCCGAAAATTCATTTACGAAAGGTAAGGGTGACGCACATCAGAACATCGTCCACGCTTTCAACACTCCCTCGCAACCACCGTGTCGTAGAGTCCGTAGTGCCTGAGCCCTTCATGGCTCTCGATGCCGGTGTAGCACAGCGAAGCATCCTCATAACGCCGGAAGGCGAACACGGCCTGATTCATCTGCTCGGTGTTACTGATAGGAAACTGGATTTTTTTCAGTAGCATGGAGGCTATTACGGCGGCTATCCGGCTTAAACGCAAAGGAAACACTGTCACCTGAAACTAATCGGGATATGGGCCGCAAAAGTCGGCGGGAACGATAAGTCCCCTGTATTCGAGGTCGTGAGCGAGGAGGGATCGGCTATGTCCCGTGACCTTTTCGGCGAGCTTGCCCGTATTGCAGGCGATACGATAGGCGTCGTCGTGGCCGTAGGCGGTCCGGTTGCATACGGGCCAGCCTACGGGAAGGGTGAAGTTGTAGCCTCCGTAATTCACGGTGAAGGCGTTTATCATCTTGGCGGTCTTATATCGACGACGGATTTTCATGTAAAAAAGAAACGGCCCCGGAGGGCTGTCGATCATTGTTTTTGCTGACGCTCCCAAATCAGCCGATCTACCCGATCCCGCCGCTCCTGGTCTTCCCGCGCCAGTCGCTTCTCCATTCGCTCTACAAACTCCCGCCTGTATTGCTTCGTGTCCCGCTCCCATTGAGCGGCGCTCCTCCATTGCTCCTGCTGTGCCTGCTCTTGCTCCTGCTTCTGCTGCTTCTTCCAAGAAGCGAAATAGAGATGCGCGGCTCCGCCGAGGATGCACATAAGGACGACGGTGCCGAAAAAGGCGCGGGTGATGTTACTGATAGGAAACTGGATTTTCGGGGATCGGGCCGGGAGGGGTTTCCGGCGAGTTGTTTGCGCCGCTCGGGCAGATGCGCGTAGGGTTTCTGATATTCTTCGGGCGACAGCCACGGCGTGTGCACCGCATTGGGCGTGACGTAGAGAAACAGTGGCTTGCCCGCCGCTTGCTCGCGAATGAGGCGGCAGGCCTCCCGGGCGATGAGGTGCATCGAGTAGCCCGTTTCCTCGATTTTTTTGTCGTCGCGATACCAGTCGGCGGATTTTTTCTCCGAGGCTTTCAGGAAGGAGTTAATGCCGCCGCCCATGAAGCCGTATTGGTGATCGAAGCCGCGTCGGGTGGGCAGATGGGCGGGCGTGTCGTCGCCCAAGTGCCATTTGCCGCTGATGGCCGTCGTGTAGCCGGCGTCATGCAAGGTCTGCGCGAGCGTGCGCTCGGAGAGCGGCAACGACCAGGGTTTCGGCTGCCGGTATTGCACCACGTTGTAAACGCCGGTGCGCACCGGGTATCGGCCCGTCATCAAACACGCGCGGGTCGGTGAGCAGACCGGTTGACCGTAAAGGCAGTCCAACACCGCGCCCTCCTTGGCAAATTTGTCGAAATTCGGGGTCTTGATGTCCGTGCAGCCGTTGAACCCGGCATCCGCATAGCCCATGTCGTCGATCAGAAAATAAACGATGTTGGGTTTCGGCGGAGCTGCTGCGCGGACTTCTTTGACCACGAAACCGCTCAAACTAAGAGCAACCAGCAGGAGGGCAGGCGGGAGTTTGAATGGGAGTGGTGATCTCGGCTGCGAAAGTGTGTGGCTCATTTTGGGGGTGCGAGCTGGCGGCGAGGCGGACGGATCAGCGAGGCGTGAGTGGTTTGATTTCGATGTGGCGGAACCATACGGGCTGGCCCTCGGCTTGGAGGGCGAGGTGGCCGAAGCCGAGTAGCAGAGGCGCGCCGGCAGCGAAGAGCGCGTCGGTCTTTACAACGGCACTTTTGGGATCGAGTTGCGGGTGTTGGTAGCGGAGGACCTCCTGGCCGTTGATGCGGTGGATGACTTCGTCGGACCCGTGGACCTCGATCTCGGCGCGCACCCACTGCTCGGCGGGGAGGGTAGGGGCGCTGGATTTGGTGATGTGCTGTTCGATCAGTTTGCCGCCGATCTCGATGTTGGTGCCGGGGGTGCAGACGTTGCCCGTCGGACGTGGTCCTTTTCCGAGGTCGGCGAGGAACTGAAACTCCAGGCTGACGGGGAATTTCTGGTCGAGCGCGAGGCTTTGCGGGGGCTGCGAGTGGATCATCACGCCGCTGTTGAGCACGGCCTTGGCGTCGGGCATCACCTGGCCCACGAAACGGTATTCGAGGCGCAGGATGTAGTGCGAGTAGGCGAGGTTCGAGTAGAGGTGGCCGAACTGGCCGTCGAAGGTGGGATACTGATCGTAGCTGACTTTGATGATGCCGTCTTCGACGCGAAACGTCTTGAACGGATCGACGCCGAGCGGGTGGTTGGTGAGCTTGATCGTCCAGCCGGAGAGGTCGCGGCCGTTGAAGAGCGGCTTCCATTCGGAGTCGGCGGCGTGCGCGGCGGGCGCGGCGACCGACGCGAGGATCAGAGCGATGATGAGGGTGATTTTTTTTATAAGCGCTGTCCCGGCGTGGCAGACGGGCGGGTGTAGGGCTGGCGGGAGGACGGCGCGGGGATCAGCCGTTCAAGGCCCAGCCTTGGCGGTAGGTGCGGGCGAGGTAGCGGTTGGCGTCGGCGCTGTTCGTGACGCGGCCCGTCTGGCCGTCGTAGGTGAGCTTGGCGCCGGCGCGGAAGGCGACGAGGCCGAGCAGCATCTGCTCCACCATGAGGCCGGAGTAGTCGAAGTTGCACGAGGTCTTGAGATCGCCCTTGCAGGCATTGGTCCACTCTTTCGAAAAATGGGCGGCAGGGGGAATGAGGTCTTCGGCGGCGCGCGGTTTGAAGTAGGTCATATCGGCTTTCTTGCCGTAGGGGATGACGAGGCGGTTGTTGAAATCGGCGATGATGAAGCCCTGCTCGCCCTTGAACATCACGCCATGACCGATTTTCTCGAAGTTGATGAAAGGGAGGGGCGACGTGGGCATCGCGCCGCCCTGATACCACATGACGCGGATCGGCCCGCGCCAGGAGTTGGCCGGGTGTTCCCAGATGGCGGTCATCTTGACGGGCGTGATCTCGGCACTGACGGGGTCGCCGGTGGCTTCGGCGGAGGGGGGATGGGTGGCGTCCACGGCGTTCCAAGCGAGGTCCATGACGTGCGCGCCCATGTCGCCGACTTGGCCGGTGCCGAAGTCCCAGTGCATATTCCAGTTGAGGCAATTGGCTCCGGGCTTGGCGCCGAAGTAGCCTGGATTGTAGGGATGCTCCGGGGAGGGGCCGAGCCACAGATCCCAGTTGAGCGAGGCCGGCGGAGCGCCGGCGGCGGGGAGGTAGCCGGTCCGCGCGTGCGTCCGGTTGCCCCAGGCGCGCACCTCTTTGAGCTGCCCGATGGCGCCGTCTCGGACGAGTTCCTTCACCCGGGCGAAGTTGTCGAGGGCATGGCGTTGAGTGCCCATCTGCGTGGCGAGTTTGCCGCGGTTCTTGAGGTAAACTTCGCGGACGAGACGGGACTCCGCCACGGTGAGGGCGAGCGGTTTCTCGCAATAAACGTGGAGGCCTCGGTTCATCGCCCAAATGGAAATAAACGCGTGGGAGTGGTCGGGCGTGCAGACGACCACGGCCTCAATGTCCTTCTGCTCGAGGCAGAGGCGCCAGTCGCGGTAGTGCTTGGCGCGGGGGAATTCTTTGGCGGCGAGGGCGAGGGCGTTTTCGTCCACGTCGCAGAGCGCGACGACGTTGTCATCCTTGAGGGCATCCCAGTGGGCGGTCGCGCGACCCCAGGCGCCGATGAGGGCGATGTTGAGTTTCTTCGACGGAGTGGCCGCGCCGAACAAGGTGCCGCCCGGGAGAATGAGGAGACCGGCGCCGGCGGCGGCGGTCTTGAGGAAATCACGACGGGGGAGTGCGGAAGGGATTGGTTTCATGGGCGATTAAAATTCGGCGCGGAGGGTGATGCGGAAGCTGCGAGGTTCTGGCTATTCGCGTTTGGAGAACACCGAACGATGCTGCCATTCGGCCGCGAGGCAGGCGGCAGGTGCGGTGCGTTCGGTGGGTGGTTTTGAACGAGACGTAGCGGGGCTTTTTGGTTTCATAGCACCGTGCTTTTTGACACGGCGATCAGAGTTTCTCGTTCGGCGCGGACTTTGGAGATTTGGCTTTCTTGTCGGTTTCGCCGCCGACCTTCAGGCCGCCAGGCTGCTTGCCGATGTTCTCGGGTTTGTATTTCGACGGATCGAATTTCGGATTCGGCAGCGGCACCACGGCGTGGGCGTCGGTGAGATATTTTTCGATCAAGGCATCGAGCTCGCGCACTTTGGCGGGGTGCGATTTCGCGAGGTCGGTGGTTTCGCCCAGGTCTTCCTTGAGGTTGTAGAGACGGTAACTGATAGGAAACTGGATTTCAGGGATCGGGCCGGGAGGGGTTTATCGAGGACATAGACGCCCGGTTTCATCCGAACCCGCACGGTGCTGCGACCGGCTTGTTCGGCCAGGGCGGCGAGGCTATCGACGACGACGGAGGTCGGCTCGGCAGCGGTCGAGAGGGCCATGGCGAGGGAGGAGCAGAGGGCGGGCAGAGTGGCGCGGGCAGGTCTATGAAGACGAAGAAAATTTTTCATGGAGGCGATAGGTGGGAGTGGCCGATGCCTTGCGGGTGGCGGCGGTTTGAACGGACAATAAGACCTCAACCAAAAATGTAACCCGGACGCGTGGCAATGGGCGGGTTGCCCACCTCTTGTTCCTCGCCACCGCAGAAAACGTAACCATCGGCCCGCGCTGACGCGCTGGCGGCGACGCGATGATGTGTTTGAAAAAAGAAGCGCGCTTGCGAGGGCGCGGGTCGCCCTCGGGATAGTTTCTTCAATGGCGGAAAGCGGACGCGGGGATCGGCGCGGTGCTCAGGGCGGGGCCGCTCCACGCGAGGGTGAGCCAGGCTTGCGCGGCGCTGGCGTGACGGGAGGTGAGATGGAGCGGGTGAAGGCCGGCCTTGAGTCTGATTGTCGCGGTGTGAGCCGTGCCGGAAGTGTAGCCGAAGTCGGCGTCGATCAGGGTGGCGGTGTGGAGGCGCAGGACGGCGCCGGTGTCGGTCGTGAGCGTGAAGGTGTAATCTCCGTCGGCAGGGATGGCGAGATAGCCGGCGGTGAGGACGGCAAATTGCTTCTGCGCGTCTGGGGCCGCGGTGCGCGGCGCGGGCTCGGCGAACGTGCCGCTGGCGGAGGGCCTCTTTCCCGCGAGCGCAGGGACCCAGGGAAAGCTGCCGTCGAAGCGCTGCCAGGCGAGCCCCGCGGTGGTGGAAGCGACAGAGACAGGAGGAACGAGTGCGTTATCGTAAGGACGCGGGGCGGAGGCGTCGGGGCGGCGCGATCGGAGGGCGAGGTCTTTCAGTTGCCGTTGGAGGGGAGCTCGGGCGGGATCGTGGGCGAGATTTTTGGTTTCCTTCGGATCGTTGGCGACGTCGTAGATCTCGAAATCGTCATCGGCGGATTTGATGCCGTAGCGGACGCCGACGTAGGCGCCGAGCCGGACGGCCTGCATCTGGTTGCGCGGGCGATCACGATGCGCGGGCTCGAAGTCCTTGAACGCGGGCGTGCGCCCGGTTTGTTGATATTCGAAATAGAGAGGTGCGTGGTCGCGGGAAGGGTTGAGTGCGTCGGTGGTGAGAGCCGGCACGAGGGAAATGCCGTCGGCGCGGGCGGGCGCGGGGACGCCGGCGGCCTCGGCAAACGTGGGCAACCAATCCCAGTGGGCGCCGGGCGCGGCGACGACGCGACCGGCGGGGATGCGCGCGGGCCAACGCGCGAGCGTGGGGACGCGGGTGCCGCCTTCCCAGAGGTCGCGCTTGATGCCGTCGAAGGGGCCGTAGCTGGCAAAAAACTCGGGAGAGTATTTCTCGGGCAGGTAGCTCTCGACGGAAGGACCGTTGTCGGAGGAGAAAACGACGAGGGTGTTTTCGTCGATACCGAGGTCGCGGAGGAGTTGGACGAGATCGCCGACGGCGTCGTCGATGCGGCGCACGCCGGTGGCGTAGCGGCGGTAAACATCGGGCCAGGGCAGATCGGCGGTGGCGGGGTTGCCGTCGGCGTCGTAGGTGGCGGTGGCGTAGTCCGGGTGCGTCCACGAATCGATCTTGGGCGACGCGGTGTTGATCATATGGCCCGGTTGACCGAGCCACTGGAGTCCGCCCTTGAGGCCGCCGCCGGCGGGATAAGCTTGGGTGGGAAGTTGGAGGATCGCGTGCGGGGTGTCCAAGGCGAGGTAGAGGAAGAACGGCTGCGCGGGTGAGGTTTCCTTTTGGTCGACGATCCATTTTTTCGCGCGGGCGGTGAAGAGGTCGGCGGTGTAACAGCCGGCGAGTTGCGCGGAAATTTCGGTGCGGTTATCCCAGACCTCGACGCCGGTGACGCCGGCTTTTGTATCGTCGCGTTCTTCGCCGACGGCCGCGCTTTTATTGGCGGCGCGGCGGGCGCGTGCGGTCTTCTGATACGGGGCTTCGTTGGGGTAGTGCTCGTGTCCATCGACATGCCGGATGTAGCCGAAGTAGGAGTCGAAGCCGCGGTTGAGGGGATGGGCGGGCCAGTTGGGCGTGCCGCCCTCGGCCCGACCTTGGAGGCCCCACTTGCCGATCGCGGCAGTGGCGTAGCCGGCACTGCGGAGCACGGTGGCGAGGGTGTGGTTGTCGGCGACGGCCTTGTCGAACTGGTTGTCGCGGACATTGGCATGACCTTGGTGGACGCCCGAGAGCAGCGAGGCGCGAGAAGGGGCGCAGACCGGGGCGGCGGCGTAGTGATGCGTGAGCCGGGCGCCTTCGGCGGCGAAGCGGTCGAGCTGCGGGGTGAGGTGGACGGCGCGGTTGCCGGCGGCGCGCCGGGCGTTCTGGAAAAAGACGCCAACGTCGCCGTAACCAAGGTCGTCGGTGAGGATAAAGATGATGTTGGGGCGGGGTGGAGCGGCGGCGCGGAGGGAGTTCGCGGCGGGCGGGAGGAGGGCGAGGGCGGCGAGGGCGAGGGGTCGAAGGAGTTTCATGGCGGTGGGTTATGCAACGGGGACGAGGGAAAAAGCGGCGCGGAGGCGGAGCTTTATTTTTTTGCCGCGAGAAAATGGACGAGGGCAGCGAAGTCCCCGAGCGAAAGCGCGTTGGCGAGACCTTCGGGCATCATGGACACGGGGAGGTGTTTTTCCTCTTTCACATCGGCGGTGAGGACAGTGGTGACGGCGCCGGCCATGTCGCGCAGGACGATTTTTTCGGTGGTGGTCTCGGTGGCGAAACCTACGCGCGCGGATCCGTCTTTCATGGTGAGGCTGACGGTTTGGAAACCCTGAGAAATGGTGTCGCCGGGGCGGAGAATCGCGGTGGCGATCTGCGCGGGATTCATGATCGAGCCGATCTGACCCATGTAGGGCCCGAGGGCTGCGCCGCCCGGTTGGAGCGCATGGCAGGCGACGCAGCCCTGTTGCGTGAAGAGAGCTTCGCCACGCGTGGGATTCGGGGGTAGCTGTCCCACCGCAATGATGATGTCTTCGAGCGACGTCGCGGCGACGGCGCCTTTCTGCGCGGCAATTCTACTGATAGGAAACTGGATTTTCAGGGATCGGGCCGGGAGGGGTTTTCCGTCCACCTGACCACTTATGCCCAACCGAAATCTCACTAAGCGCGTATGAAACAAGAATTAGGCAGCCTTTTGGACAGCAAATTACCTTGGTGGCGGAAGCTCGTCCGCCTGCCGCTGCGGCTGCTGCCTCATTTGACCGAAATACGGGTGCGCAGTGGCATGAACCGCGGGTTTCACTGGGTCACCGGTGCCAGCATCAACGCGTGCTGGCTAGGCACCTACGAAAAGGACAAGCAGGAGTTGGCAGCCCGACGCGTAGTGCCGGGAAGCAATATCTGGGACATTGGGGCCAATGTGGGTTTTTATACCTTGGGACTGTCGCGGCTCACCGGACCTCAGGGACATGTCTATGCCTTCGAACCGCTGGGCAACAACATCGCGTATCTCTTGCACCACGTAAGGCGAAATGCCCTGGCGAACGTCACTGTTGTGCAATCCGCAGTGGCGGACGAAGTCAGCATGGTGGGCTTCACCGTCGGCACCCACAGTTCGATGGGTCACATGATGAAGGGTGCCGGCCAGTATCAGGTGCCGACGATCAGCATGGATGCTTATGTCGCCCGGTTTCCGGCGTCCGCGCCGGCCTTGGTCAAGATCGATGTGGAAGGTGCCGAGGCGCAGGTGCTGGCGGGGGCGGTGGCGACGCTGGCGGCGCACCGGCCGGAACTTTGGATCGCGCTGCACAGCCAGACGGCTCAACAGGACTGCGCGGCATTGCTGCGCAAGTGCGGCTATCGGACGACCCTTTTGGACGGCCGCCCCGCACCGGACCAGCTGGAGGGTTGTGACGAGATTATTGCCCTGCCAGGTTGACCGCGACTGGATGAACAACCAAGCCATTCGGGTGGCAGTGCTTTCCACCCATCCGATCCAATACCAAGCTCCGCTATGGCGGAAGCTGGCGCAAATGCCCGACTTGGAAATCCATGTGTTTTACGGCGCCCAAATGGGAGCGGCCGGCTACGTCGACAAGGAATTTGGCGTGCAGGTAAAGTGGGATGTCGCCCTGACCAGCGACTACCCCCATACGTTTTTGCCCGGCGCCGAACGGGTCAAACGCGTCACCTCGCGCAAACCTTCGGGCCAGGGGCTGGCCGCGGCGCTCAGCGCCGGGCGCTTTCAGGTCATGATCGTCAACGCTTATTCCTCGGTCTTTTGGCTGCGGGGACTCCTGTTCGCGAAGGCCTACGGAATTCCCGTGGTTATGCGCCATGAAGCCAGTGACAGCGCACTGCAACGGTCCTGGCTTAAATCGGTGCTGCGCGACGTCTCCCTGAAGCTGATTTATGCACTCGTGCGCGTCTTTGCCTGCATCGGGACGGAGGCGCGATGGCATTTGACCCGGCTCGGCGTGGCCTCGGAACGCTTGGTTGAGTCCCCTTATTGTATCGATTCGGACTTGTTCGAGAACCATTTCGCGCGGTGGCATCCCGAGCGTGACTCGCTGCGAAAAACTCTGGGCATCGCGCCGGACGCGGTTGTGCTTTTGTTCTGCGGGAAATTAATTCCCAAGAAAAACCCGCTGCTGCTCTTTGCCGCGTTGCGGGAATTGGCGCCGGCACTGCTCGCCCGCGTGCATGTGCTGGTTGTGGGGGATGGGGAACTCCGGGAGGCCGTGCAGCAAGCCGGTGCCCCGTTGCTGGGGAGCCGGCTGACGCTGGCCGGGTTTGTGAACCAATCCGAAATGGGCCGGTGGTATGCGGTGGCCGACAGCCTAGTGCTGCCGTCGAGGCGCGGCGCCGGGGAAACCTGGGGCCTTGTTGTCAACGAGGCGCTGCAGTTTGGCCTGCCCGCGCTGGTAAGCAGCGGCGTCGGTTGCGCGCCCGACCTGATCGTGGAAGGGGAGACCGGATTTGTTTTTGAAAGCGGGAACGCCGGCGAACTCGCCGGCCTGATCCGGCGCTTGCTGGCCGAGTTGCCCGCCGCGCGCGACCGCTATCGGCAAGCCTGCCGCCAGCGGGTCGCGGGATTTGGGGCGCGGCAGGCCGCCGAGGGATTGCACCGCGCAATCCGTTTGGCGGCGGCCCAGACGACCTCTGCAGCACTCTAAGGGATTTTCGGATGCCTCCCAAAGTATCCATCTGCCTGCCCAACCTGAACAACCGGCGCTTCCTGGAGGATCGCCTGCGGAGCATTTACGCGCAGACCCTTGCCGATTGGGAACTCGTGGTGGTGGACAGTTTTTCCGACGATGGCGCGTGGGAGCTGTTGCAGGAGCACGCGGCGAGGGAACCGCGCATCCGATTGAAGCAGTCGCCGCGGGAAGGGCCGTATCCGGCTTGGAACCAATGTGTGCAGCTCGCCCGGGGGGAATATATTTATTTCGCCACGAGCGACGATACGATGGCGCCGGATTGCCTGCGGCTGCTGGCGCAGGCATTGGATGCACATTCGGATGTTTCCCTGGCCACTTGCGGCCTGGACATCATCGATGAAGAGTCCCGGGTCCTGCCCGGGGCTTGGGAGCGGATCCGGCAGACCCGCTATTACCGGCCATGGTTGGATCGGCTTCACCGCCGCGCAGGCTTCACTGATTTCTGCTGGACCATCACGCTGGAAGGTGTGCCGCA
>JBDNFZ010000629.1:0-7475 GCA_041689555.1 Opitutaceae bacterium
GACCACCGGTTTGCCCCGAGCGGGGCGATTGGAACTCCGGCAGGCGAGATGGCGGGCGGGCCTGGAGAGCAGCCTGGCCGAACTCGCCCGTGTGCCGGCGGCCTTCATAATCCAGCCGCGCAAACAGCCGTGGAAGATCGCCTTGGCCCCGCAGATTCGCGACGAATCCGGCGCGTCGATTCCGTGGTCGGCAGAGCACCTCCATCTTGGCGCCGCCGCGACCGTGCGCGGCTACCTCCATCAGGCGAGGAAAGATGAAAACTAACAAAGCACGGCCTGAGCCCTGCTATGGGCCCCTTTTGCTTGGGCCTGGTCCGACCCACATGGCTATCACCGCCAGGAGCCAAAATGAGCGAGTAACAAGTTTAGTTTTTATGAAGATTGTCTGGGGTTGCCCCGAATTGACGGACACGCCGTTGCCGAGCCTTGGTTTGGGCCCGCCGCTTCCAAACTGCGAATAAGAGGTAAACCAAACCCATGATCAGCCCGTAGCTCTCCGGCTCGCCCGGACCGATGACCGCCATGCTCTCGAAGCAGGCGACTGCCGCTTGGAGCGGGGAGGCAACGTAGAGGACGCCCACCGCTAACCCGCGAGCGACCGGATGCGAGCCTCCTGGAAATTTCATCGTGAAAGAGCCGCGTAATTGTTGATCACGGCGCCCTCCCGACCGCTGCGCAGCTCTGAGATCAGGTTGGCATTAGAACGTGTCCCTATGGGCAGCAACTCATAGGCTTTGGCGACCGTGCCGAGGTAGTTGCGCGGGGTCACCAGCGTCTCATCATACTCGGCCCGAGCTGCGCCGACCACCCGCCACCCTTCCGCAGTCTTCGCGACGAGCAAATGCGCCACAGGCCAGCCGTGATCACCGCCAAACACCACGGTCTGCCCCGGCAACCAGTCCTGATAGGGCCGCAACTCCGTGACGAGAAGCGTCCGGCTCCGGTAGAGGGGCAGCATCGAATCGCCGCTGCCCAGCACAACATCCGCCCCGGGGCGTTCGGCGATGTAAGCGTGAGCCTCCCGCCACGCATCCGTCACCGTGGCGAGTGTCGGTGTCGGCGACTCCCCGGACTGAATGAGCCGACCGACGAGCTCTTGCGAGGGGCTGCTGACGCAGCCCGCCATCGACAGCAAGTTAACCGCGACTGCGAGCACGCAGCCGGTCCGAATAACGATCTTCAATCCTGCCTGTCGCTGGAAAAAACTTTGGATGAACATCCCGACGGATTTTAGCGAACAGCCCCTCAGTCCAAGACTCTACGGCTACTTTTTTTACACTGTCGGCTCAGAATATCACCCTAGTTCTTGAACCGATAGAAGCGACCGCGCGGCCCTACCACGCCAGCTCTTTGGTGAACGCGGCGCGGTGTAAATCGAGTCCACTCCAAATCAAACATAGACCGCTCACTCCGACCAAAACGAGGACCACGCCCACTACCAGTATTTCTTTGCGCTGCTTCCACACGGGATCATAGGGCACGTCGGGATCTTTTTTAGATCGCGATCGACGCCGCCGGCCGTTCGCACGCGGATGGTCCAGCTTTGCGGACGAAGACAATGAATGTGGCATCGGTGATCGGGGACGGGGCGTCTTCAGCAGTCGTCAGCGGCGAGCCTTCCCGTTTTGAGCCGAGCTACCCCGCCGGCTAACGAGATGATATCCTTTGTCATCCTCATAGCCGTCCGGGGCGGTAATAACGCACCATACAAACCATGCCAAAAACAACACGTGGACGATGCCGATAATCAAAATGGGGATCATGAACTTTGACCAAATCCTAGCTGTAGACCCGAGCGTCGTAAATCCGGCCTACTCCTCATTCGTTTGTGGAATATTCCCACCGACCGGGGAATGCATTTCCATCCGACCGGGAGGCAACCGCGCTCGATCAAATAACGCCCGACGTTCCCGCACGGCACAACGCGGGCTGCAATTGCAGATCCCGCATCGGGCGATGGAAGACCGGTGTCGCCGAGCTCGATAGCGGCGGCACGATCCACTCCCACTCCGCCGAGACCGGCCGACCCGCCTGCTCCTCCATCGTGCAGAAACGGATAAATTCCTGGCTGGCCGTGTGATGATCGACGATGCGGCATCCGGCCGCGGCAAATGAATGGAGCACGGCGGCGTTGAGTTCGATTAACGCCCGGTCTTTCCACAGGCCGGAGGGCGTGGTCAGGTCAAGTCCCATGCGTCGGGCGACAACAGGCAGGAGATTGTAGCGCGCCTCGTCGCCGAGGTTGCGACTGCCGATCTCGGTCCCCATATACCAACCGCTGAACGGAGCGAACGGAAACTCCGCCCCGGCGACATGCAGGGCCAGATCACACACCACCGGCACCGCATACCATTTCAGCGCCAACTCGGCGAACCAGGGCAATGTGGGATGCGATAGCTCGACCTCGCGCACGAGGCCCGCCGGCACGGGAAACACCGCCGGCCGCTCATCGCGTCCGACGATGATCCAAGGCAGGAGATCAAACGCCGTGCGCACCCGGGGCGGCACCCACCCCAAGGTGATCGCCTCCGCGGTGAGCGCCACGTTCTTCGGATCACCGAGCACCGCGCCGCCTTGGGCGTAGCCGGCGTAGCCCGCCAACTGGTCGTTCCGGATTCGCGGCGCGCGGCGGCCGGCATCGGCCGGTGCGAATACCGTCATCACCGGGCGGATATCGCCTCCCCGCGTGGCCAGCGTCAGGTGCTCGCAGAGGGCCGTGTAAACACCGGGGGAATCGGCGACATCGCGGCAATCCCGCACAAGCAGACTCCGCCAGAACAGCCGGCCGATACAGCGGGCATTATTGCGCCACGCCACCCGCCCGCCGAATACGAGCTCCTCCTTCGTCAGGGCGACGACTCCGCCCTCCTCGGCCTGCCGCCGACACGTGAGGTGCCGTTGCGCTGCCGTCTCCGCCAGCACGCCCGCCGCCGCCGCCTCCCGGAAAAAAGCGAGATCCGCGGCATCCGGGCCCGGTAAACTCGCATGCGTCGCATGCATGGGGCAGGTCGAGGAGTTCATGAAAAAGGCGGGCCTTGGGCTAGGAGCGCAGCGAAGCGCCAGCCGGCAGCGGCGGTATTTCTTGGAAAAACCCTACTTCGCGGGCAACGCCTCCGCCGCGAGCAACCGCAACCGCGCGGTGATTCCTTGTTCAGGTTGGTTGCTGATCACTGAAAACTCCCCGCCGGCGAGCTGCGCAAAGTTACGCGCCAGGGCGAGCCCCATGCCCAATCCCTGCTGCTCATGCGTCTCGCGCCTGAACTGGAGCAACATACCGACACCCTCGATCTCTTCTTTGCTCATGCCGCGGCCGCGATCCCGGAAGGTGATTTCGTAGTGGGCACCCTGGAGAACTCCCGTGATCTGCACCGGCGAGGTTTGCAGGGAGAATTTCAACGCGTTTTCCACGAGATGCTGGATCACGCGCACGAGCCCGTCGGACGGCACGTTTACAGTTGCTGGTTGCAGATCGAGCGTCACGTCACGCTTCCGCCCAACCCGCTCCACAATCACATCAATCCATGGCTCCAGCTCGCTCTTGGTGACGGTGATCGGGGTCAGTTCGACCGGCTTTCCAAAACGCAACCGGTCAAAAAGCACTTCGAACCACGACCACAGCGATAGATCCTCCGCGACCCGCAGCAGCCGCTGGCCCGAACGCTGGAGATTGGTTCCATAATCGATCAGGTCCTCAGGCGAAAGGGTTTCACCCGCCTGTCCGATTTCGATCATCAAATCCGCATAACCGATCACCCCGGAGAGGGGCGTGCGCAGTTCATGGGGCAAAACCCTCGACAGGAAGTTTTGCTGCCGACGGATCGCCTCGTTGAACATGGCGGAGCGCGCGAGGCGCATCTTGATCGTTTCCAGCAAGTCTTCCGTCAGACAGGGTTTCGTTACGTAATCATCCGCACCCAGCGACATCCCGCGGCGTATATCCGAAGTGTCCGCCCTCGCCGACATGATGATGAACGGTATCGGCCTGTAGTCTGACATCGCCCGGACCCGCGCCAAAAGCTCGAAGCCGGTGCACCGCGGCATCCGCACGTCGCTCAAAATCAGACCCGGTTGGACGCTTGGCAGCGCCTGTAACGCCGCCTCACCGTCTGGCATCGCCACCACCAAATAGCCCGCCTCCCGCAGGTTCTCTGCTACAACTTCGCGGGCAAGGTGGTCATCTTCGACCAGAAGGATTGTGGATTGGCGGGTATTTGCGGTCATAAGTTCAAAGGGAGCGTCTTCTCAGACGGGAGGACCGGAGCCGCCGAAGGGCTTTGCTCCTTGGGAAAGATCAGAGTGAATTCGCTTCCCGCTCCCTCCGTGCTGGAAAACGCCACCGTGCCGCCGTGCAAGTCGGCGACTCGCCGGACAATGGCCAAGCCCAAGCCCGTCCCCGGGACGCCGCCGACATTACTCGCGCGATGGAACGCCTGAAACAGTTTCGCTTGGTCGGCCGCGGGTATCCCTCGCCCGCAGTCCGTAACCGCGATTCGCCAACCCTTATCGGCCAACTCCACCTTTACCCGCACGTCGCTGTCCTCCGGCGAATACTTCAGCGCGTTCGAAATAAGGTTTTCACTCGCCGCGCGGATCTTGGCCGGGAACAACTGCGCCTCGTAGCTTGCGGGCAAATTGATCTCCAGTCGGATTCGACCACCAGCGACCGAGATGTTGAGGCCCTCGACCAAGTCCACGAAAAATTGAGCCACGTTGACCGGCGGCAGCACGTCAACGATCTCGGCATGTTCAAGCCGGTTGAGCAACAGGACTTGATCCACCAATTCCTTCAGATTGGCGAGCGCCTGCCCTTGAAGGGACAAGAGCCGCTCGAACTCGTCCCCCTGCGCCGACGGCAACCGCTCGGCTTTCTTGCCGAGTAAATAATGCACCCCTTGGATCGAGGTCAGGGGCGTGCGAAACTCGTGGGAGACCATCGAAATGAACTCCACCTGCATCTCCCGATATTCCTCGCTGCGCCGGAGCATGGCTCCGGCTTGTTTTTCCAAGCGCCGTTGCTCCGTGACATCGCGCACCAGCGTGCATACATGCGACTCCTCATTTCCAGCCTCACGCAGAGGCATTTTTTCCACTTGGAGAATCCATGTGCGTTCACCGCACGAGAACGGGTAATCAAAAATCAAGCTCTCGCCGGTGGCGGCCACCTGCTTATCGGCCGACGACGAGCCGCCGAAGACCGGGTCATCGACCAGGCGCTTCACCAGTGCCTCGGTTTGAATTTGCGGCATCCCCGCCAATGTAAACCACTGCTTGGTGGCGTCGTTTAAAAATTCGAAAGCCCCGTTCATCTTACGGATGATCACGCCTATCGGCAGGGCATTGAGAAAGGCCCGAAACAGCTCCTCGCTCTGCCGAAGCCGATCGGCGACAGCCACCTGTTCCGAGATATCGCGACAGTTGCACACGAGTCCCCCGCCCGGGAGCAGCGAGAGGGAGAGCGATTCGTGCATCAGGGAGCCGTCTTTACGCTTGGCCAGCAATTGGCCGGTCCAGTTTTTACGAGCGACCAGCTCGGGAAAAACTTCCTCCTCGATCTGCCGCAACCCCTCGGGCGGGTAGAGAATCCGCCAGGACTTTCCGATCAGTTCAGCCGCGCTGCCGTAGCCGAACATAGCCACGTGTTCTTGATTCAGATAGACGAAGTTCCCGGCCGCATCCGTCACCGCCAAGCCCTCCCGCGCCTGCTCCACCGCGTCCCGCATCGGGTTCGTAGCTGCTACTTCGGTTCTGGATTTCCCCGCAGGCGCCGCCGAGCCGCACAACAAGGTTTGGCCCCACATCTCCACCAAGCGCGCATCGAGGCGCAAAGACCGCACCACCCCGTCTCCTCCCGTCGCCTGCACGCTCCGCACCGCCACCCGCTGCGCAGTCAACTCTTCGCGCAGCCCGACTAGCGTGGCACGGTCATAATCCGAGAGGCTTCGCTGCCAAGCGCACGGGTCGCTGGAGAATGCTTCAAGCGAGATACCAAACAGCAATTGGGGCGAGCCTTGGATGTAAACGAACCGGCGCGTGAACCAGTCCATGACAGAAATCAGCGACTCTTCCTTGTGTGCGGCCACCGCAAGGGCCCGCAAAACTACCTCTGGGGAGAACCCGGGTGCCGTCCACGGTTCGCAGGAAGTTGGTGGCAGCGATTCCATCACGCCAAGGTGTGCCCACCCCGCGTCGTCACGCCGAGCTGAGAGGAGGTTGCATTTGACGGGATCATTCCATAGCTCGCCGCAGCCATGGCGAATCCCTCCCAGTTGTTTGCGCCGGTGCGACCCTCAATCCTCGACCGGGCTTTATACGCTCCGGAGATGGAAATCCCGATGGTGCGGGCGATCTCCTTGATCGAAGCGTGCCTCGCCAACCCCTTCAATACTTGAATATCAACCGAGCCAAGAGGCTTAAAACACCGGTTCTGCCGCACCATGTCACGCAGCACTCTGCTGGTGTGCGCGTTCAAAGGAAACTCACCCCGCACCACAGCGCGCAAGATCTCAAGGATTTCTGCGGTGTCGGTCTTTTTATCGATGTAGGCGGCCGCCTTGAGGCTGAATACCGTCGCGATTGACCCATCCGAACATAACCCGCTGAAAACCACCGCCTTGGTCGGCTTATTCATATCTTCTAGCGTGGCGAGAATCTCTATGCCCGTCACACCGGGAAGCACGAGATCCACGAGTAAAAGATCCACATCGTTTCCCCGGATGAATTCAATGGCCGCAGCACCGCCGTTGACCGATCCTATCACGTCAAATTCCCCGGATTCTCTCAAAATCTCGGCTAAAACCCTGCAGTAAAGCGGATGATCATCGACGATGAAGACGCGGGGGAGAGACTTGTTTTGAGGAAGTGCCATGAGCTTGGATATCTCAGGAAATAATCGAGATTGTGGCGGACATCATCGAAGACATAGCGGCACAAAATTCCACCATGTAAATAGGGTATAATACCTATTCATCCTGAGCGCTAGGCCAAAAGAAGCGACAGGCGCCGCGCCGCAACCGGTCGACATTTTCGTCCGCACCATTGCGCCGCCGCCTACGAGCCCGGCAAGTTGCGCCGAAAAGCCGGAGGGGTCTGAAAAGCCGGAGGGGTCTGGCTTTGTGATTTGATTCTGCTGAAAAAGTCCTGCGTCTTTCGGAGCCGAGCGAAGGCGCGGAGCGCACGGCCAGCCTGTCGGGGCGGCGTATCGTCGCTTTGGTCCGACGGGATTTTTACCCGAGCCGGGCGGAAGAGGATCAGGGTGTGAGGGTCGCGGCTTGCTTCGGTTTTTGAGAGGGTTTTCAGCGTCGGCCTGCTGTTAGCGGGCCGATGCAGAGGGCAAAGCGGCTGTGAGGAGGCTCGCGTGCGCGGTTTCCCACGCGAGCCGGCGCACGAGCCGGCGCAGATTGCAGGCCGCCCCGATCAGATAGTTTTGCAGGCGCACCTTGCACAGCCCGCGATAGCGGGCTTGGCGCAGTCCGTAA
>JBDNFZ010000630.1:0-3416 GCA_041689555.1 Opitutaceae bacterium
ACCGTCGGCATGGAATCGGCCGAAAATAATTCCATGCGGCGTCCGGATGATTCGATGCCGGCCCCTTGCGAGGGAGGAGGGGGCCTCAGCGTTTGACGGGGTAGGCGGGCGGTGACGGAAGGGTTTGGCCCTTGGTCTTGAGTTCCTCGAGGATGACCGCGATGGCCTTGTCGAGTTGCTGGTCCTCGCCGCGGAATTCGCGGGAGGGGTCGTTGTCCACGACGATGTCGGGATCGACGCCGTGGCCTTCGATGATCCAGTTCTTGCCGTCTTTTGCGTAGGGCGCGAACTCGGGCTTGCGCAGGTCGCCGCCGTCTGTGAACGGGAGGGAGGCAGAGATGCCGACGACGCCGCCCCAGGAACGTTTGCCGATGAGTTTGCCGAGGCCGGACTCGCGGAAACGATAGGGGAAAAGATCGCCGTCGGAAGCCGAGTATTCGTTGAGAAGGGTGACCTTGGGTCCGAGGAGCATTTGCTGCGGATTCGTTACGGGGGTGCCGCCGCGGCGGACGTTGATGAGGGTGAGCTCGCGTTGGAGACGCTCGATGATCATGGGGGAGACGTTGCCGCCGCCGTTGCCGCGCACGTCGATAATGAGGGCCTGCTTGGTCAGTTGAGCATAGAAGCGACGCGCGAATTCGTTGAGGCCCTCGGGTCCCATGTCGGGGATGTGGAGGTAGCCGACCTTGCCGTCGGTAGCCTTGGCCACGTAGGCGATGTTCTTCTCGACGAATTGATCGTAATAGAGCGGTGCCTCGTCCGCGATCGGCACGACGGTGACATCGCGCGCGCCTTCGTCGGAGGGCTTGGCGTTGACGCGGAGCACGACTTGTTTGCCGACGGTGCCGACGAGGGCGGAATAGAGGTTGGCGAGTTCGGCAACGGGGCGGCCGTCGACGGCGAGGATGAAGTCGCCGACGGAAACGTTAACGCCGAGTTCGGTGAGCGGGGAACGGGTCTTGGTCTGCCAATTTTCCCCGGGGAGGATAGTGTCGATGCGGTAGGCGCGACTGGCGGGATCGCGGGAGACGGTGGCGCCGAGGAGGCCGGTGCGGATGCGCGGGGTCTCCGGGCGGTCGCCGTCGCCGACGTAGGCGTGGCCGATGCGGAGCTCGGAAATCATCTCGCCGATGAGGTAGTTGAGATCGTTGCGCGAGGCGACGTGGGGCAGGAGCGCGGCGTATTTGGCGCGCTGCGCGGGCCAATCGACGCCGTGCATGGCGGGGTCGTAGAAAAAGTCGCGCATCTGGCGCCAGCTTTCGTCGAAGATCTGCGCCCACTCGGCCGGGCGGTCGAGGCGGACTTCGAGGCCCGAGAAGTCGAGTTTCGCATCGGGCTTCAGGTCGATCTTGGCGGAGGGCGTATCGATGAGAGAGTAGTCGCGGCCGGAGCGGACGAGCATTTTTTTGCCGTTGGCGCTGATGCGGAAGGAATCGAAGTTGCCGAGTTCGGTCTCTTTGCGGGCCTTGAGATCATAGAAGGCGATGACGCTGCGGCTATTGGCGCCGCCGCCGAAGCCTTCGCCGCCGCCACCGCCGCCTTGGGGGCCGCCGGGCGCGCGACGATAGTAGATTTTTTCGCCGAGCATGGTGATCGAGCCGTAGTTGGAGGGCGGGACAGGGAGGCCGAGGGTGCGGCCGACTAGGCCGTCGGCGTCGACTTTCACGGCGGTCGCGGGTTTTTTCGCGACGGCGGATTTGGCGGCGGCGGGCTTCGGGACGGTCTTGGCGGGATCGGCCTTGTCGTCGTCGTCGGATTTTTTGTCGTCATCCTTGGCGATGGCGACCTCGTCGCTCTTGGGCGCGAAGGGCGAGACGGTGTCCTTGGCGAGGGCGACAAGGTAGACGCGCTCCATGTCGAGGTAAGCGTGGTTCCATTCGGTATCGGAGTAGATGGGACGGTAGTCGCGGGCGGAGGCGTAGAGGAGCCACTTGCCGTCGTCGCTGAAGGAGGGAGCGGACGCAGCGTAGGAATCGTCGGAGGCGACGAGGGCGCGTTTGGTCGCGAGTTCGTAGAGCACAATTTTCCCGGGGACCTTGGCGACGGCGTGGACATAGGAGAGCCACTTTGAATCGGGGGCCCAAGCGTATTGCGTGACGAGAGCGTCGGGATTATCGAAGACCGTAGTGACTTCCTTGGTGTCGAGATCGACATAGCGGAGGCTTTGCTGGCGGTCGGCCCAGAGGAGTTTCTTCGAGTCGGGTGACCAGTCGGGCGTGAACGGGTAGGTGGAATTTTTGTAAGTGAGCTGGGTCGCTGCACCCTTGCCGTCTTGCGGGCGAACGTAGAGTTCGAACTCGCCGGTGGCGTCGGAGAGGTAGGCGATCCACTTGCCGTCGGGAGACCAGGTGGCGGCGCGCTCGTGGACGCGGGGAGTCTGCGTGAGGTTGCGGGTGGGACCGTCCTTGGCGGGAACGGTGAACACATCGCCGCGGGCGGTGACGGTGACGCGCTGACCGTCGGGTGAGGGCGCGACGCCGGCAACGAAACGGGAGACGTTGATCAGAGCGGGGCGGGTGGAGGCGGAATCTTCGCGGACAACGATGGGGACGGGAGCCGATTTTTCCGTGACGAGATCGAAACGCCAGATTTGGCCGGCTTGTTCGAAGACGATGGCACCCTTGCCTAGGGATGGAAACTTCACGTCGAACGTATCGAAGGAGGTGATCTGCTTGGTCTGTTTGGTGGCGAGGTCGTAGCTGAAAAGGTTGGCGCGGGGAGTGCGCTCGGAGACGAAGTAGATTTTTCCGTTGGGGGCCCACATCGGGAAGATGTCTTGGGCGGGGTTATCGGTGATGTTTTCAAGGGCGCCGGACTTGAAATCGAAGATCCATATATCGTCGGCCATGCCGCCGCGGTATTGTTTCCACGTGCGGAATTCACGAAAAATGCGGTTGTAGGCGATCTTGGTGTCGTCGGGCGAATACGAGACGAACCCACCGCGCGGGACAGGGAGTTGGGCGGGAATGTCGCCGTCGAGGCCGACGGTGTAGAGCTGGCCGATGAAGGGATTGAAGGACTGCCAGCGGGAGCGGAAGACGACGTCGGCGGCGGTGTTGCGCCAGCCGAAGACGATGTTGTTGGGACCCATACGATCGGAGAGATCGTCGCGGGTGAGGGTGGCCGAGGTGGTCAGGCGCTTTGGCACGCCGCCGGCGGGGGGCATGACGTAGACCTCGGTGTTGCCGTCGTATTGCGCGGTGAAGGCGAGCTGGGTGCCGTCGGCGGAGAAGCGCGGGAAGATCGCGTAGCCGGGTGCGTCGGTGAGGCGACGGGCGGTGCCGCCGGTGGCGGAAACCGTGTAGAGCTGGCCGGCGTAGGAAAAGACGATGGACTGGCCATCGGTGGCCGGGAAGCGGAGGAGCCGGGTGCCCTCCTCGGTGGCGGCGTGGAGGTCCACGAGAGCCGGAAGCGTC
>JBDNFZ010000631.1:0-5188 GCA_041689555.1 Opitutaceae bacterium
ACGCGCGAGCGCAGAATCGGGTGATTGAGAATCGCCCGGGCGATCCAAGAAAAATTCGTCCCGCCCCACAAGGGCGACACATCGTCCACCGACCGAGTCCTATTTCAGCGCGGCGATTTCTTGCAGCTTTCGGCGCAGGCCCGGGCCCCACACCAGCAACGCCGCCACCCGACCCCGCACCTTCACCACTTGCCGCAGGTAGTCGCCCACCGACCGGCCCGCGCCAAAGTAGTGCCCGTCGGCCAACTGTTGGTCAAACCACGCCACCTGCCCCTCCGTGATCGTCTCCACGGCCACTTCGGTGCCGGTGGAATCATTTATTCTGGACGTGGCTGCTTCAGGTGCCGAGTTCGTCCCTACCCGTCAGGGCAAAAGCGGCGGTTTTGTCTAGCCAAAAAGCGTGACCTCTTTCTTTCAGGCACTTATCATTTCAGAAAAAAGACTCTGTAAACCCGACCGGGGACATCATGCTTGGAATTGTCATTTACACAACATCTGGCCTCGATGCATCTTGAAAACGTTATCCCACACACTCGCCCCATAGCCAGTCTCACAGATGTAGCTCGTTTTGCAAAAGTCTCAAACGCCACCGTATCGCGAGTGATCAACAACTCGGATAAAGTGGTGCCTGAGACGCGTGATTTGGTGCACAAGGCGATGGTTAAACTTGGCTACAAACCGAACCGTGTAGCGCGACGTCTGCGTCAAAAAGGCGGAATGCGACATCTGCTGGGTCTGATCATTCCGGACATCCAGAACCCCTTCTTTGCCGAATTGGCCCGGGGTGTGGAAGACGTTGCTTACGCTCATAAGTTCGCCGTGATGCTTTGTAATTCCGACGAAAATCTGAAGAAGGAGGAGTTCTACATTGAGGTGCTTCAGTCCGAGTCTGTTGACGGCATCATTCTACCACCGATCAGCGAGTGCGACTTGGTGGTGCTGAAGTTGATCAAATCCGGCCTGCCAGTCGTTACCGTCGACCGGAGCTTGACGCACGGAGCTATGGACAAGGTGGAAGTGGATAACCGACGGGGCGCTTTCGAGGCGGTTGATCACCTCATCAAGCTTGGGCATCGCCGAATCGGTTTAATTGCCGGTCGAATGAATGTATCGACAAGCCGAGAGCGCCGGCTCGGCTACGAGGACGCCATGATGGAGCACAAGCTGCCGGTGCAACCGGAATACATCCGCGGCGGAGACTTCAAGCAGGCAAGTGGACGGGCCATGACCGAGGAGTTGCTGGAACTCTCGCCGCCGCCAACGGCGCTCTTTGTTTTGAACAATTTGATGACAGTCGGTGCACTTGAGGCCATCCACCGGAGGAAATTGAGAATCCCCCATGACATCGCAGTGATTGGCTTCGACGACTTGCCTTGGGCCGAGGCGCTCGATCCGCCGCTCACTGTTGTCCGGCAACCAGCTTACGAAGTCGGCCGAGCGGCGGCGGAATTACTACTCAGGCGGTTGGAAAATCCAGCGGGGGCTGTAACTCATCTAAAATTACTTCCCAAATTGGTCCTTAGAAACTCGTGTTGATAAACGGGTAGTGTTTTGAAACGGAGCAAACAAACAAAATGAAAACGTTTACATTGATTTGTTCTGAATCTCCATTTAGAGAATTACCCTCATGCTCCCTGCCATATTCGGCTGCATAAAAGTTACCTCACGCTGCTTCTTGTTTGGATTGAGCCTGCTCGCTTTTTTGAAACTCGTGCAGCCAACCTATGGAGAAGCGCCAAGACTAGCGTTGGCGATCGTGACCGATCAATTCCGCCACAATTACTTGGATCGTTTCGAGCCGTATTTCAGTGAGAACGGATTCCGTCGACTGCCTGCCTCGAGAACAAACTTCGAGGACTGCCATTCCCGCCATGATGTTACGAAGACTTCGCCCGGCCATGCCACGATCTCGAGCGGCGTGTTTGCAGAAGTGCACGGCATCGTCGCAAACGAGCGGGTTGATCGCATGACTTGGCGGGTGATTGAATCGAACGAGGATCACGAGTTTCCCTTGGTCTGCGCGTCGCCGCGCGTCGGTCATTTACCTGGCGGAGTGCTCGAAGCCAAAGGCGGTCGATCCCCGAGCAATTTTCCAGCCACGACGGTGGGCGACCAGCTGATGCTCCGCTTTGGCTCCCCCCCTCGAGTCTTTTCCGTCGCACATAAGGACCGGTCAACGATCCTAATGGCTGGCAAGCTAGCGGACTCGGCCTACTGGATTGTCGATGGGCGGATTGTCACCTCAACCTACTATCGGGACCAGTTGCCGGATTGGATTGAGGAATTCAATGCCGGGGGCCGCGCCGATAAAATATTCGGGCAAACTTGGGGCCACCTGCTTGCCCCAACGGTCTACGACGCGGTGCAGGGGTCAGACGATGCGGCGGGCGAGAACACCGATTTCGGGTTTTGCCGCACTATGCCCAAGCAACTCGACGGCGGCGCGGCAGAGATTACGGCGAAATTCTACGAGGCCTTTGAAACCACCCCGGCCGCGTCAGCAATGACCGGCGAATTTGCCAGTCTGGCGTTCAAGAAAGAACAACTTGGCCAGCGCGCTCATACCGATCTGCTTTGCGTCGGTTTCTCCCGAATAAACAAGATGGGGCATGCCGACGGACCTGACAGTCACGAGCTCATGGATTCGATTGTGCGTCTCGACGGCCTAATCGCGAAACTGCTGGACACCATCGATTGCGAGACGGGCTTGCAGAATTGTGTTGTCGTGTTTACCGCGCATCACGGCGCCAGCCCTTTGCCCGAGCATGTGCGTGCGCTCCGCGGGATGATTCCCACCGGCCGTTTAGATAAGGTCGCGCTTGATGCGGCATGCACGGCGGCCCTTTATCGGGAGTTTCGGCCTGCGCCGAACGACGATTACTGGTGCCTCCGGGATGATTTTGGCTACCACCTCCGGCCGAGTGTGCTAAACGCGAAGAACGTCAGTCTGGCTGACGCGGCGGAAGTTGCCCGCCAAGCCCTGCTTTCTCGGCCCGAGATTGCGCAAGCATTCACCTCGGCCAAGATTCTTGCCACGACCGCCGAGGGTAACTCGCTAGGTGCACGGTCGCGGCGCAGTTTTTTTACGGGACCCATTCAAGACATGGTGTTTGTGCTCAAGCCCCGCTTCATCGACCGGCCGGAAACCGGCACCAACCACGGCTCTCCCTACGATTACGACAGCTACGTGCCGCTCCTCTGGTTTGGTGCCGGGGTGCCTGCCGGTAGGCGCAATGAACGCGTCGGAGTGGACGATCTCGCACCGACGTTTGCCGCCCTTTTAGGCGTGCCGACGCCTCCACAGGCCATAGGCCGTCGGCTCTTCTGATCCCCCGTGTCCAACTCAAACTCAAATCTCCTCCAGATGCGCGGCATCACGAAACGCTACCCAGGCGTGGTGGCGCTCGATGGCGTTGACCTCGCGGTGGACCGCGGTGAGGTGCACATCCTGCTGGGTGAGAATGGAGCAGGCAAATCGACCCTTATGAAGATCCTCGCGGGCGCCGTGTCGAGCGACGCTGGCACCATCGTCCTCGATGGTCACGAGGGTTCCATCGATTCTCCGCGCGCCGCCCAGGCCGCCGGGGTGAGTATCATCTACCAGGAATTCAACCTCGTGCCGCATCTGTCGGTAGCGGAAAATATCTTCCTCGGCCGCGAACCCCGGGGTCTCGTGCCGGGTGTGCTCAGCGGCACGCGTCTCGCGGCGGACGCCACCCGGTGGCTGCGTGAGCTCGACGTGGACATCGATCCGCATGCCACCGTGGACAGTCTCGGGGTGGCTGAGCAGCAGATGGTCGAGGTGGCCAAGGCCCTGTCGATCGACGCGAAGATCCTCGTGATGGATGAACCGACCTCGGCCTTGTCCGACAAAGAGATCAGCCGGCTCTTCAAGGTCATCCGCGCCTTGCGCGCGCGCGGAGTGGCAATCATCTACATCTCGCACCGGATGGAGGAACTCTTCCAGATCGGCGACCGCGTTACCGTGATGCGTGATGGCCGCTACATTGCGACGCGAGAGATTCCGACGACCACTCTGGCGGAGCTTATCGGCCTGATGGTCGGCCGTGATCTGACCGATCATTTTCCCAAGAAGACGGTGCCGCCCGGCGAGGAATTGCTGCGCGTTGAGCATCTTTCACGTCACGGTGTGCTTCACGATATCTCGCTTACGCTCCGGCGCGGCGAGGTGGTTGGTTTGGCCGGCCTGATGGGTTCCGGCCGCACTGAGCTGGCCCGCGCGATCTTCGGCGCCGACCCGATCGATGGCGGGCGCATCGCGATCCGTGGTCGCGCGGTCGTCATCGATTCCCCCCGGCGGGCGATCAGCCTCGGGCTCGGCCTGCTCACCGAGGACCGCAAACGTCAGGGTCTCGTGCTCTGCCTCGATATCCAGGCCAACATCGGTCTTGCCAGCCTCGACCGCTTCAGCGCCGCCGGCGTTGTGGACGGTGGCCGCGAGGCGGTCGCGGCGCAGAAACTTTCCAACGATCTGCGCGTGAAGACGCCCGGCCTCCACCAGCGGGTGGTCAATCTCAGCGGGGGAAACCAGCAGAAGGTAGTCCTTGCGAAATGGCTCTGTCGCGATGCCGACATCTTGATCTTCGACGAGCCGACGCGCGGCATCGATGTCGGGTCGAAGGTTGAGATATACCTACTCATCAACCGCCTCGCCGCCGAGGGAAAGGCCATCCTCATGATTTCCTCGGAGATGCCCGAGATCCTCGGCATGAGCGACCGCATCCTCGTGATGAACCGCGGACACCTCGCCGGCGAATTCACCGCGGCCGAGGCCACACAGGAGAAGATATTGCACTCCGCCCTCGGCGCCCAAGCCGCATGAAACCACACCCGATGATCGCCCGCAACGCCCGTCAGTTCGGCACGTTCGCTGTCTTCGTCGTCCTTTGCGTTGTCATCACCATCCTGACACCGCACTTCTTCACGGTTTCCAACCTGCTCAATGTCGCGCAGCAGACCGTGATCAACGCCATCATCGCGGTCGGTCTCACCTTTGTTATCATCTCCGGCGGCATCGATCTCTCGGTGGGTTCGATCCTCGCCTTCTCCGGTGTCGTCATGGCGCACACGCTACGACTCGATTGGCCGTTACCAATGGCTATGCTCGCCGGGATTTCGGTGGGTGCCGGATGTGGGCTCGTCAACGGCCTGCTCATCTCCTACGGTC
>JBDNFZ010000632.1:0-12780 GCA_041689555.1 Opitutaceae bacterium
CAGGTCCGCAGCGCCGCCCAAACCGCCTCCTCGCTGAACGGTGCCGGTGCGCCGCCATCGGGGACCGCCACCTCCGGAGTATAGCCGGCGATCGCCCCCGCGTTTTCGGCGGCGATCCGCACCAAACCGAGATCGGTGCGGCCGGTCACGTTTCCACCCAGAGTCTGGGTGATGTAGAAACTTGTGCCGGCGGTCAGGACCACGGGGTCGCCCGCCGGAATGATTGTGGCCGGGCAATCGCGGCTTAGGGTAGTCTCCATAAAATACGTCGTGGTGCGGGTTCAGCGGATCGAGAGGTCGAGGGGCATCCGGGCGTAGATGCCCTTCGGATCGTTGTAGGCCCCGAGCGCCCCGAGTTCACGGCGCACCCGCTGCATCGCCTGGCCCACGACGCCGCCAGCTTGGGCGCGCGTGGCCGACGCGAATTTTTCAAACAGCTCGGCCAACGCTTCGGCGATATCCTTCTTCTGCGGATACTCGACGATGCGATAGGATCGCCCGAGTCCGGCTTTTTCCGCCGCGTGATTTACCGCCGCGTCGAGCCCGCCGATCTCATCCACCAAGCCGAGATTCTTCGCCTCGGCTCCCGACCAGACCCGGCCCTGCGCGATCTCGCGCACGACTTCGGGCGTGAGCTTCCGTCCTTCGACGACTTTGGCGATGAACTCGCCGTAGATCCAATCCACCATGTTTTGAATGACTGCGAGCTCGGCCTCGGTCTTGGGCCGCGTGATCGTGAGCATGTCGGCAAAGTTGCCGGTTTTCACGCTGTCAAAAGTGAGGCCGACGTTGTTCGCGAGTTTCTGCACGTCGAATTGCAGGCCGAAAACCCCGATCGATCCCGTGATCGTCGTGGGCTCGGCGAAGATACGGTTGCCATACGCGGCGATCCAATAGCCGCCCGACGCGGCGTAACTGCCCATCGAGACCACCACGGGTTTGTCCTTCCGCGCCAGTTGCACCTCGCGCGCGATGTGCTCCGAGGCCGAGGCGCTCCCGCCCGGGCTGTTGATGCGCAGCACGATCGCCTTCACGGAATCGTCCTGGCGCAGGCGCCTCAGTTCGCGGGCGAATTTGACGCCGCCCACATAGCCCGGCTCGCCGTCGCCATCGACGATGTCGCCCTCGGCGTAGACGATCGCCACGCGCCCGCGACCGCCGGAGGACTTCGCGGAGGCGCCCGCGTGTTTCTCCACATCGACGACGTCCCGCGCCAGTTTGATATAGGAGGCGAGTTCGATCTGTTTGAAGGTAATCTTGTCCCCCGACGCCGCGCCGGTCTTTTTCCGCAGCTCCGCGATCAACTCGTCGCGATAGGCGATGCGATCCACGAGCTTGCCGGCCTTGGCCGGGCCGGGCCGGATGATGCCCTCCGCGTCCACCACCGCCTGCATGTTCCCGACGGTGAGACCCCGCGCCTTGGCCATGTCGCCGAGCATCGAACCCCAGAGGTCGTCGAGAAGTTTTTGCGTCTGCTCGCGGCTCTCGGCGCTCATGTCTTTCCGCGTGAACGGCTCGGCGAAAGACTTGTATTTTCCCACCCGCGTGACCTGCACGCCGATCCCGTATTTCTCAAACGCCCCGGCAAAAAAGACCGGCTCGCTCGCGAGGCCGGGCATCAGAATCAAACCGTAGGGATCGAGCACGATGTCACCGGCGGCCGAGGCGAGAAAGTAATCCTTGGTGCTGCACGACTCGAGGTAGGCCTTGACCGGCTTGCCGCCCGACTTGAAGTCGAGCAAAGCGGTCCGGATTTCCCGCAGCGCCGCCAGGCCGGAGCCGTAGCCATCCGCGCTCACGGTCCCTTTCAACAGCAGGCCGGCGACCCGGTCATCCGACTTCGCCGCCCGGAGCGCCCGGGTCACCGCGCGCAGTTGCAGGGTGTGGGTCGGCGTCCCGGTAAACTGGCTGAAGTCGATCAGCGGCGGCGCATCCGTGATGTTCGCGCCGAGATCGAAGACCAGATAAGAACCGCGTTCCATACCCGGGGCCTTCTGGTTGTCGCCCAAAGCGATCAACGCGCCGACGATTCCCAGCGCGAGCAAGACGGCGCCACCGGTAAAAATAACCAGCGCGGTGAGCGAGCCCAGCAAGGCGGAAAAGAAGTTTTTCATGAAAGAGGTCGCACCGTAGCCGCATTCCCCGGCTCAGCCAGTCGAAACGCAACTCCTGATCCCCGGCCGTTTGGTCCTCAAGTTTTCCCCCGGATGTGCCGAGTGTAATCCGGTCGTCACCCTCGTGCGCAGGATCGAATTGCGTCGCGGGGCTGGCGCCGTAGCTTTTCCGCCATGAGCGAGCAAAAAGATCTTCTCACCACCAATCGCAAGGCCCTCACGATCAACCTCGACGAGCCTCGCTACGGCACGTTCGCGGAGATCGGAGCGGGACAGGAAGTGGCGCGGGTTTTCTTCCAAGCCGGCGGCGCCTCGGGCACCATCGCGAAGACGATTTCGGCCTACGACATGACGTTCAGCGACGCCATCTACGGCAAGGCTCCCCGCTACGTCTCCCGCGAGCGCCTCGGCCTCATGCTCGATCACGAGTATGATCTTCTCAACGAGCGGCTGTCCGCCCAACGCGGCGACCGCACCACGTTTTTCGCCTTCGCCGATACCGTCTCCGCCCGCAATTTCAAGGGCACCAACGAAGCCCACGGCTGGATGGGCATCCGCTTCCAGACCGAGCCCGGCGGCCCCCCGAGCGAGGTCGTCCTCCACGTCCGCATGTGGGACAAAGAAAACGTCCTCCAGCAACAGGCCCTCGGCATCATCGGCGTCAACCTCATCTACGGCGCGCTCTACTATAATGCCGATCCGCGCAAGCTCGTCGCCTCGCTCCTCGATAACCTTTCCGCCGACCGCATCGAGGTCGACATGCTCAAGCTCTCCGGCCCGGCCTTCAACAACGTCGACAACCGGCTGATGTCGCTCCTCCTCGTCCAGTTCGGCCTCACCAACGCCGTCATGTTCGGACCCGACGGGGAAGTGCTCCAGCCTTCCGAGGTGCTCCACCACAAGGCCATCCTCGTCGAGCGCGGCTCATTCCGCCCGGTCACCCATGTCAACGTCGACATGCTCAACTGCGCCACCGCGCAGTTCGTCCAGGAAACCCCCGTCAAGGGGAAGGAGGTCGTCGTGCTGATGGAGATCACGATGAACAACCTGCTCGCCGCCGGCGAACTCGACGCCCAGGACTTTCTCGCCCGCGTCGATTTGCTCGGCGACATCGGTTTCAACGTTTTGATCTCGAATTATTCCGAGTATTACCGGCTCACCTCGTATTTTCGCCGCTACACCAAGGAGATGATCGGCGTCGCCATGGGCATCAACAACCTCGTCGAAATCTTCAACGAGAAGTATTACGAGAACTTGGAGGGCGGTATTCTCGAGTCCTTCGGCCGTCTCTTCCGCAATTCGGTCAAGCTTTACGTCTATCCGATGCGCCAGGAGGGACTCGATGCTTACGGGTCCCCGGCCAACGCGGGCGCTGCGGGCAGTCCCCGCGCGCAAAACCATGCCTTCGCCTCGGGCGTGCTCATCAACGCCAAGAACGTCCAGATCGTCGAACATCTCCGCAACCTCTACTCCCACCTCCTCGAGGCGCATTACATCGACTGTATCGTCGGCTTCGACCCGACGATCCTGCATATTTTTTCCCGCGACGTGCTCCGCCGCATCAAAGAGGGCGATCCGGCGTGGGAGCGCATGGTGCCCGACATCGTCGTGGCCGCGATCAAGAAACGCGGTCTCTTCGGCTATCGGGCCGCCGCGTAAGGCCGGCCTTCGGTCAACCCCGCCGCCGTCCGGTGTCCTCGATCAATCCCGCCGCCTCTGCCCCCGACGGAACTGCCCTCCGGGCGATGGCTCCCGCCGTTTGGGAAGTCGATGCCCCGCTCTCCTACCTCGGCATGGCGCTGGGCCACCGCATGACCGTGGTGCGTCTGCCCGACGGATCGCTCTGGCTTCACTCGCCGGTCGCCTTCTCTCCGGCCTTGGCCGCTGCGCTGGCGACCATCGGACGGGTCGCGCATATCGTGGCGCCGAATTGTCTCCACGACACGTATCTGTCCGCTTGGATGGATGCCTTGCCGTCGGTTCGTTTCCACGCCGCCAAGGGTTTCTCCGCGTATCGGCCCGATCTCAAGTTCAGCGACTTTCTCGGCGACACCGCGCCCCGTGATTGGAGCGAGGTCCTTGCCCAGCACCTCGTCGCGGGCGCGCCAAGAATCAACGAAGTCGTCTTTTTCCATCCTGCGAGCCGCACCCTGATTCTGACCGATCTTTGCTTCAATCTCGGTCCCGAGATGCCTTTGCTTTCGCGGATACTGCTCACCGCGAACGACTGCTATTGCCGGTTTGGGCCCTCTTTGCTGATGCGCAGGATGATCAAGGATCGCGCCGCCTTCCGGGCGTCGATTGATCGCATCATGCGCTGGGATTTCGACCGCATTGTGGTGAGCCATGGTCGCAACGTCGAGGCGGGGGCCAAGGCCGCTCTCCACGAGGCCTTCCGCTTTCTCTAGGCTCGCGACCGCCGCCTCACTCCGCGCCGGTTGCCGCCCGTTCTTTTCGCGTGCGATGGCCCCGCGTCTCTGTCTACAAACAGCCCTTTCCATGCGCTTTCACAAATACCACGCCCTCGGCAACGACTACATCGTCCTCGATCCCCGCGATTTCCCCGCTTGGTCGCCGGCTCCCACCGTCGACCAGATCCGAGTCGTCTGCCACCGCAACTTCGGCGTGGGCTCCGACGGCATTCTCTGGGGCCCGCTGCCTTCGACGCTGAGCGAGTTCGGCCTGCGGATCTTCAATCCCGACGGCTCCGAGGCCGAGAAATCCGGCAACGGTCTGCGCATCTTCTCGCGCTTTCTCTGGGATCAAAAACTGGTCACCAAGCCCGCCTTCACCGTCGAAACGCCTGGCGGCCACGTCCAAGTCGTCATCAAGGACGGCGGTCGGCTCCTCACCATCGCGATGGGCTCCGTGAGCTTCGACAGCGCCAAAATCCCCGTCGCAATCGCCGGCCCGGCGCGCGAAGTCCTCAACGAAAAAATCTTTATCCTCGACCGCGAGTTCTCCTTCTGCGCCGCGACCATCGGCAACCCCCATTGCGTGATTCCCCTCCCCGCCGTCACGCCCGAGCTCGCGCACCGCTACGGTCCGCATTTCGAGACGCACGCGCTCTTCCCCCGCAAGACCAACGTTCAGTTCCTCCAAATTCTCGACCGCGCCAATATCCGCATCGAGATCTGGGAGCGCGGCGCCGGCTACACTCTCGCCTCGGGCAGCAGTTCCAGCGCCGCCGCCGCCGTCGCCCACCGCCTCGGCCTCGTCGATCGCAACGTCACCGTGCATATGCCCGGCGGCCGGATCGGCATCGAGATCGGCGACGGCTTTTCGATCTTGATGACCGGCACCGTCAACAAGGTCGCCGAGGGCGTAATGCATCCCGAACTGTTCCAAGTGAAGGTCTGACCGGGCCCGCCTCCGCTGCGACGGAGCAGTTGGAAAAACCCGGACGCGCTGCCCCGGCCTTGGCGCGGCCTTCGCTCAGTATTTCACCGAGCAACCATAGGGCTTGGTGTTGCCCGGCTCGACCGGCTTGCCGGCCTTGAGCGCCGCCAGCGCGCCCGTCACGTAGTTCTTCGCCTTTGGAATATCGTCTTGGTCCGCCGAGCGGACGCTGTCGATCGCGCCGTGATAAACGAGCACGCCGTCCGTGTTGATCACGAACATTTGCGGCGTCGTCTTTGCCCCGTAGGCCTTGCCAACCTTGCCGTCTTGGTCGCGGAAATACGCCGTGAACGCCGTGTTGTGGCGCTTCGCCCATTCGCCGACTTTTGCCGGCGCGAAGTCGCCCTGAGCGCCGGGCTTGCCCGAGTTGACCAGCAGCCAGACAACGCCGTCGGCGGTGGCGGACTTTTGCAGCGCGGGCATATTCCCGCTCGCATAGTGCTTCACCACGAAGGGACATTCCTGATTCACCCACTCGAGGACCACCGTCTTGCCCTTGAAATCTGCGAGGTTGTGGGTCTTGCCGCCGATGTCGGTGAGCGTAAACGCAGGCGCCGCCTGGCCGACCTTGGCCGCGGCTTGGAGTGAGTTGACGGCCAACGTGGCGGCGAGGGCGGCCACGGCGATAATGCGGAGGAGGGTGGTTTTCATGTGGGACTGGGGAGGAAGCTCGAATGAAGCATCCGCCCTTGGCGCCGCCAGCCGAAGCCTGTGGAAATACCCGGCTTTGTTTTCACCGCGCGGCCGGTTTCTATTGATCCGTAAAATACTTTGCCCGCGCGGCCTCGTCGCGCATGGTCGCCTGTGTGACCGGTTGGATCGCCGATTTTTTTCGTTTGGCGTGGGGCCTGATCTATTGGAACGCGCGCAAGACGTGGTTCCGGTTGGGCTCCCGCGGCATGCGCGCGCCCTGCCAGCATCCGAGCGACTCCGGGCGGGCGATGGAGACCCACTGCGAGGCGTGCGTGCATTGGCACCGACCGGCGCGTTTTTCACGGGTTTGTCCGCTGCTCGTCGCGACGCCCAAGGGCCTGCGTTGCTCGGCGCACAGCGTCGATGTCCGACCCTTTTGGGGACGCGCGCTCGGCTATTACGGTGGCTCCGCCCTGGGCGTTTATCTCGCCGTCGCGCTCGGTGTCTTTGTCTTTCTCCGCGCCGTCGGTTATCCGATCAGCATCGTCCACGTGACTTGGCCCGGGCTGTGGTATCGGGTTCCGCAGGCGCGCGGCGCGTTCTTTTTCGAGAAAGGCAACCGCGCCATGCAGGCCGGCCGAATCAGGGAGGCGCTGCTCAATTTCGACAACGCCTACCGCTTCGATCCTTCCAACTACGCCGCAGGCCTCGTCCTCGCGCGCAACTACCAGACGGCTCAACCGGCCATCTCCGACGCACTCTATGCCCGGCTCTACCACGAGCACGCCCCTCAACGCGCCGCGACCGCGCAAGACTGGTTTCGCGGGTTGCTGGCCCGCGTCGCGTTTGAGCCGATCGCAGACCTCGCGACCCGCCAAATTCTCGCCGATACCGCCGCTTCCAACCCATGGATGCGGGCGTTGATTTTTTCGACCCGCCAAACACGGGACACCAAACCGTTGCAAACCATGCTCGAGCAGCCGACGCCCGCCGCCCGGTTATGGCATCCCCTGCTCCGCGCGGAACTTCAGCTCCGAGCTCAACCCGCCGTTGTGCCCGCCGCCCTCCTCAACCCGTGGCCCGATCCCGTTCCGGCCTACGCCCACTATTTCCAAGTCGAGGCCCTCGTCGCCCGCGGTAAAACCTTTGAAGCCCTCGACCTGCTTGGCCGCCTCGTCGGAAAGCTCGACGACGAGTCTGCGCTTGCCCTCCGTCTCGATGCTTTCGCGCAAGCCGGTATGACGGCGCGGCTTGCCGAGCAATTTGACGCACTCCTGCGGCGTCCGCCGAGTCTGGCTCTTTTTAAGATCCTGAGCGTCCATCTGATTCGCTATCCTGATCGGGACCTGACCACCCGGCTCGCCGAGCGCTTTGATCGGGCCGCCCTCCCGCTCGATACCGAAAACGCAGGCGCTTATTTCTCTTTGCTGTGCGTCGTCGGGGCCAACGGCGATCGCGCCCGCCTCGCCGCGCTTGCCGCCCGGCTGAAGACGATCACGTCGACCCCGTTCCTCGCCCTCAACTCCGTCGAGGCCTTCTTCAACCACAGGGAGGATGCCCGCCGTATCGCCTCGATCCTGCCGGCTCTCCCCTTGCCCGCAGAGATGACTTACGCCCTGCTCGAACGTTTTCCCGGGCCGCCGCCCGTTGCGTCCCGAAGCGGCTCGAATCCATGACCGCTTCGCCGCCCGTCCCCCCGCTATCGCTTCTCGCCAAGGTCAACCTGGGCCTGCTCGCCGCGTTCACCGTCGCCCTTTCGTTCCGGCTTTGGCCCGAGTGGCTGCGCAATCCCGATCTCTCGCACGGGCTGTTCATGCCGTTGCTGTTTCTCATGCTGCTGCACGAAATCCGCACCGCCGGACCCCATCGCTATCTGCATAGCGGCTGGATCACACGGAGTCTTCTCACCGGGTGCCTGTTCGCGGGCCTCGCGGCGCTCGGCCTCGCGGGCATCTACGCCACCTCGCTCGGTTGGGCCCACGCCCTCGTCGAGTTCCTCCTCGTCGCTTCCTTGGTCGCCCTGCTCGCCGCCGGACTGTTCGTGTTCTCCTCCGACCGTATTCGGCTCATCCCCTGCAACTGGTCCGCCTTTGTCGCGATCGGCCTCTGGCTCATGAGTTCGCCGATCCCCCCGGGCACCTATTCGCGCCTCACCCTCGGCTTGCAGCTTCGCGTGACGGAGAACGTCCTTTCGGCTCTCCACCTCCTCGGGGTCGCGGCGCGCCGAGAGGGCAACGTCATCGAGCTGGCGACCACCACCGTCGGCGTGGCCGAGGCGTGCAGCGGTGTCCGCAGTCTCGTCTCCTGCATTTTCGCCGGATTCTTTTTCTCCGCGACGCTTGTCCGCCGCCCTTGGGCTCGCGTTCTCATCATCGCCCTCGCCGCTCCGCTCGCGCTGCTGATGAATTTCATCCGCTCGCTCGCGCTCACGCTCTTGGCCAATGCCGGTATCGACATCGCCGGCGCCTGGCACGACGCCACCGGCTTTGCCGTCCTCGGCACCACCGCCGCCATCCTCGGCGGGCTCGCGCTGCTGCTGGAACGGCGCTCCGCCTCCACCGTGCCGTCGGCCGCCCCCGCTCCGGCAAGCCCTGCGCGCCTCAACCCCCAGGCGGCCCTCGCCTCCGTTTTGGTCATCAGTCTCGCGCTCGTCGCTTTCTTCTACGCCAACACCCGCCCAAGCCTGCGGGTCGACTCACCCCCGCCCGATCTCCTCGCGATCCTGCCGACCTCCGCCGCCGGGTGGCGCGTCGACACCTCCCGCGACCTTTATCAATTCAGCTCCACCCTCCGGACCGAGTTCTTGGCCCAGCGCACCTATCTCGGCCGCACCGCCGCCGGCAACACCGAGGTCACGATCTATCTCGCCTACTGGCAGGCCGGCCAATCGAGCGTAAGCAGCGTCGCGGCCCAAACCCCCGACGCCTGCTGGCCCGGCTCAGGCTGGGTCGCCGTGCCCGCTCCCGCGACCCGGGAGGCACCGCCGCTCCTCGACCGCGCCTTGCCGCCGGCAGAGTATCGTATCTTCCGCAGCGGGACTTACCCCCAGCACGTCTGGTTTTGGCATCTTTTCGACGGCCGCCCCATCACTTTCGCGGACCCTTACAACATCGTCGAACTCCTTGGCATCGCTTGGCGCTACGGCTTCCGCCGCGATGGCGACCAGTTGTTCGTCCGCGTTTCCAGCAACCGGCCTTGGACCGACTTCGGGAACGAGCCGTTTGTTCGCGAGACGTTTGACCGGCTGCAACCGCTCGGTCTCTGATCCATTCCATGCCCTTTGCCACCACTAGGCGCGAGCGCGTCGCCCTCTCCGTGATCGCGCTTCTCCTCGTCTTGGGTCTCGTCGGGCTGGCCTTTCTGTAAAATCAACCGGTTTTTCCGAATACTTTCTCCTCGCCCCGCCAAAGCCCGGTGCATCTCTTCTCAGCTCGCGCGCGTATGAACAGATGTCATCATGTCCTTTCTGCTATGTTCCCGTTCCTCCGCTTTCCTTGCGTTCGCCGCGTCGGCGCCTGACTCAAACGCCGCGTCCGCACCCCAGCTCATGACCGAATCACGTTTCTCCCAAGACCCCGACGATCGGCACTTGGCCGACGCCCGGCTGCTTGACCGCGTGGCCTCCGGTGATCGGGCCGCGTTTGCCGAACTCTACGACCGATTTTCCCGCCCGCTTTACGCCACCGCCCTTAGGATTCTGAGTGACGCCTCCGAGGCCCAGGATGTCGTCCACGACGCGTTTATCGCCGTCTGGGAGAAGGCCCGCACCTTCGAGACCAGCCGCGGCACCGCCTTTTCGTGGGTCCTCACGCTCACCCGTAACCGCGCGATCGATCGACTCCGCTCCCGCCGCCGCCGCGCCGAACTTCTCGCCGACTCGGCCCCGTCCGACCTCGGTCTCGACGAAAATACTTCCGGCCCGTCCGCCGACGATTCCGCTACCGCCAGCGACCGGGCCAGCGCCGTCCGCGCCGCCGTCGCCACCTTGCCGGAAGACCAGCAACGCGCCCTCGAACTCGCCTTTTTCGGCGGGCTCACCCAAGAGGAGATTTCCACCCGGCTTCGCACCCCGCTCGGCACCGTCAAGGCCCGCATCCGTCGCGGCCTGCTCAAACTCCGCGAGCAACTCGCCGCCCGCCTATGAACGCCGAACGCCACGAGGAACTCGCCGCGCTCGCCGCGCTCGATCTGCTCACCCCGGAGGAGCGGGCCGAGTTCGAAGCCGCAGTCGCTGCAGATCCCTCCCTCGCCTCAGTCGCAGCGGCCTTTCGTTCCTCCGTTGCTGAACTCGCCCACCTCGCCCCGGCGGCCGAGCCCCCGGTCGCCCTTCGCGCCCGCATCCTTGCGACCATCGCTGCCGCACCCGCGCCCGCCCGGCCTTCGGCCAAGATCATCGCCTTCCCCACGTGGATCGCCCTCGCCACCGCCGCCTGCTTCGCCCTCACCGCCGCTTGGCTCGGGCAAGCCTACGTCTCGGAGCGCACGGCCACCGCGACCCTCCGCGATGAACAGACCATCGCCGCGCTCTCTCTGCGCGCCGCGCAAAATCAGGTCGAGGCCGAGCGTCTCATCCATCGCCGCGAACTCGCCGACGCCGCCACCAAGGCCGCCGAGTCCTCCCGCCTCGTGGCCACGCTCGAATCCCGCCTCGACGCCGCCTCGCTCCTAGCCTCCGAGTCTTCCCGCCAACTCGATGCCTCCCGCGAGCAAATCGCCTCCGCCCGCCGCGAACTCACCACGCGCGACGAGCGCGTCGCCGACCTCTCCCGCCGGCTCTTCACGCAGGGCAAGCTCGCCGACTACAAGATCGCCACCCTCGCTTCCCTGCTCGACAACAGCCCTCAGGCCCTCGCCGTCGCCGTCTGGAATCCCGCCGGCCAGGAAGGCGTTCTCACCGTCCGGAAACTCCCCGCCCTTGCCGCCGACAAGGATTATCAACTCTGGGTCGTCGATCCGCAGTATCCCATTCCCGTCGATGGCGGTGTCTTCCGCGTCGATCCCGAGACCGGCGAGGCCCGGGTCGACTTCCGCCCGGATCGTCCCGTCAAGACCGTCGCGAAGTTCGCCGTCAGCCTCGAGCGCAAGGGCGGCGTGCCCAAGGCCGAGGGCCCCATGGTCCTGATCGGGCCCTGAGTCCGTCCTCGCGACGTCTGCGCCCTCCCGCCCGATTTTCGGAGGCTCGTCTCCTCCCCCGCACCTCGGCCGGGGAATTCAAACTTGCTCCGCCCCTCCGCGCGGCAACGCTTCCGCACCTATGGTTATCAAACCCAAGGTCCGTGGCTTCGTCTGCATCACCGCCCATCCGGAAGGTTGCGCGGCCCATGTGCAGTCATGGATCGACCACGTCAAATCCCGGCCCGCCCTCGCCCGCGGCCCCAAAAAGGTCCTCGTGCTCGGCTCCTCCACCGGCTACGGCCTCGCCTCCCGCGTCACCGCCGCCTTCGGCTCCGGCGCCGCCACTCTCGGCGTCTTCTTCGAGCGTCCCTCCGAGGAGGACCGCCCCGCCAGCCCCGGTTGGTATAACACCATCGCCTTCACCCGCGCCGCCCGCGCCGCCGGCCTCTACGCCCGCAATATCAACGGCGACGCCTTCTCCGCCGATATCAAGCGCCAGACCCTCGACGCCCTCCGCGCCGACCTCGGCCAAGTCGACCTCGTCATCTACTCCCTCGCCTCCCCGCGCCGCACCCATCCCACCACCGGCGCCGTCCATAAATCCGTCCTCAAACCCGTCGGCCAGCCCTACACCAACAAGACCGTCGATACCGACAAGGGCCTCGTCAGCACCGTCACCATCGAGCCCGCCAACGACGCCGAGATCGCCGACACCATCGCCACCATGGGCGGCGAAGATTGGGAAATGTGGATGCAAGCCCTCTCCGAAGCCAACCTCCTCGCCCCCGGCGCCCAGTCCGTCGCCTACTCCTACATCGGGCCCGAGGTCACCTGGTCCATCTACAAAAACGGCACCATCGGCCTCGCCAAAAACGACCTCGAGCGCGCCGCCCGCCACATCGATTCGCTCCTCAAGCTCCGCCACGGCGGCGGCCGCGCCTGCATCGCCGTCAACAAAGCCCTCGTCACCCAGGCCAGCTCCGCCATCCCCGTCGTCCCCCTCTACATCTCGATCCTCTACAAACTCATGAAGGCCGCCGGCACCCACGAGGGCTGCATCGAGCAGATGCAACGGCTCTTCTCCACCCAACTCTACGCCCCCGGCGGCCCCAAGTTCGACGCAGCCGGCCGCGTCCGCGTCGACGACTGGGAGATGCGCCCCGAGATCCAGGCCGCCGTCAAAGAAATCTGGCCGCAGACGACTACCGAAAACCTCGCCGCCCTCACCGACATCGCCGGCTACCGCAGCGAATTCATGAAGCTCTTCGGCTTCGGCCTCCCCGGCATCGACTACGAAGCCAACACCGAACCCCACATCGCCATGCTCTGAGCCCCAGGCTCGTCTCGCGACCACATCGTAGGGCGGACTTCAGTCCGCCCTCTGGAGTTTGGCCCTGACTAGACGCCTACCGTTAGAAGCGAGAAGAGCCATTTTTTGGACGCATTTTTTGATTGGACAAGCATCTAGTTATATATCTAGATGTCAAGTATGGGTTATCCAACCAAGGTCCAGCTCATC
>JBDNFZ010000633.1:0-5118 GCA_041689555.1 Opitutaceae bacterium
CACCGCAAGCGCACAAGATAAGCCCGGCAATCATCCTCGCTTCTGAACTGGTCACGAAACTCCATCACTGTTTGAGGGTAGTCGGCCATACGCTGCCACGCTGCTTTCGACCGCTAGGGGAATCAAGTGCATACCTAGAAACCTTAATTTACCACAAAGCCGGACCCCCTCTGGCCTCCTTCGATGAGGCGGAGTTTTTCGACGGCCGTAAGGTCGATGTGCATAGAACGGAGCGCGCTTCAGATCGCGGGAGGCGGTGAGCTTCATTTCGCGCGCTCGAAAGCCTCCGCGATGGCGGTGCTTTCGCGATACGGGCAAAAGATTTCGCAGACGGAGCGGCCGATTTCTAAGGAGGTAGCATCCCAATCCTGGCGGTCGGGATCGTAAACCATGGCGCGCACGATGCCCGGCTGCTTTTCGTGCAGGTCGGTCCAGCGCCAGCCCCATTGCTGCATATAGCCATGGAGATTGGTTTTCCGGTCCACCACCTCGAGGGCGAGACCGTGAACGCCCGGCAGGTAATGGCTTACCCGGATGGCTTTTTCCAAGCGACCTTCCAATGGATAGTTGCGCTGCGGGGTGAGGCCGTGACTGGTAAAAAGGCGCTCCACGCTTTTGCGGGCAACATTTTCTTCTACGTTCTCGGGCTCCTGCCGATAGAGAAGATGGGCGATGCTCACGATGCCCTCGACGAAGAGCTGCACCTCAACGGGATCGATCGGAAGCTTGGCCGGGCGGCGCAGCTCAAAGCCGTCTCGCTCCAGTTCGAAAAAAGCCAGGCGTTGATCGAGCAGGAGTGCGGTGGTCCCCTTTTCGAGATTAAGGCCCAGTCCGGACAAAGCGCTCAGCGTGCGGCCCCCGTCGGTGAGCAAGCCCGAGGTGGTGGTGACGGGTTTTAGCTGGAAGACGGCTTGGACACCGTCGGGGAGCATGAGGGGGAAGGCGAAGACGAGGTTATCGCGCTCCCAAGCGATTTGCAGGGTTTGATCCCAAAAGTGGGTTAGCGTCTCGCGGGTGATGGAAAGGAGGGTGTTGCCGTCGCTCACCATACCAACTCCTCCGCGAATTCGAGATCAATGTGCCAGCGGGTCGCCGAGCGACGGGTAAAGTCTTGCAAATCAACCGGGGAAAAATCGGGCAAGGCGACGTGCCGATTGTGGTTGGGATCGGTGTCGGGGAGGTTGGGATCGATGACGTTTTCGTGCCAGCCCTCGGGGATGTGCTCCCGGTATTTCTTCAAAACGCGAATGGGCGAGTAACCGATGCCGCGCACGCGAGGCCCTGAGATACAGAGGCCGGATTCGTAGCTGGCGACGATTTCTCGGTCACCGGCATGGACGAAAAGGCGCAGGCTCACGAACTCGCCGTCAATGAGATCGAGCCGCGCATCGAGTTTTAGCCCGCGCGAGCCCTTGGTTTCAAAGTCGTTTCTTTCACCGGATTGCAGGCAATTGGGGGCCTGAACAATCTCATGCAGCCGGTGTGAGGGAATGTGATAGGGTTTCATGCGGTAAAACGGTTTTTTGAATCGCTTGCCGGCGGATTCGATGAGGCGGACTGGATCGAGGGTTTAAAGTTTGGCGAGCAGGGCGCGGGTTTAGGCGAGGGGGAGTTCGTCTTCGGTGCGGATGCCGAGGTCGGGCGATGGGCTGGTTTCACGCATGGGCGCGGTCGGCGGGGCCTCGGGGACAACCGCGGGCAGCGGGCACGGCGGAAGGGCGTAAAGTGCGGCCACGAGGCGGTCGTTCTCGGCTTCCAAGGCCGTGAGATCGGCTGTGTTCAAAGCGGCGCGCTTGGTGGCGAGGATCGCCTCGACGTTGGCCATGATCGGCGCTTGCTGCTCAGCACTCACCGCCGGGATGGGCAGTTGCTTCCAGTCTTCGGGGTAGAGATCAGTGTTACTGCGACGGTTTGCGCGGAGGTAGTTACGAGCCCATTCCGAGTTCGTAATCGCCAAGATGAATTTCAGGGAAAAACGGCGACTTTGTGCTTCCAAAAACTCACGTCGAGGTAGGTCGGGACGCGGTGGTTTCTCACCATCGTAACGGGCAGTTTTCTTCAGCGAATTATTGCGCACGCCACGCAAGCCAAGCCAAGGCAGGCAAACCATGATAGTATGATTGCAAAGCGTGGCATCCACATCGAAAGCGCAGCGCAGGTTTTCGCCACCAGTGCGATGGATGAAAATTTTCTCCAAGACGGCATAGAGTTCTGGAAAAGTCTGACCACGAAATTGGCCCGGGGCGCGGCGGGTGCCCCATTCCAACCAGCGGTGTTCGCGCGGCAACCAGCGATCAAGGTGCTTACCCTCCACGAAGGGGTGCGGGTGGCGTTTATCGCGCTGATCAGACACGAGGTCTTCCAGCTTAAAGGCGCCTGCGTGATCTTTCTCGTCGGCGTGGACGACCATACCGACGCTGACGTAGCAGATGGTTTCCAATGCGAGGGCGGTGCAGGTGTAGGCGACGGCGGGGCGGTCTTCGGGGAAGAAGGCGCGCGGCGTGAGGCGGGCTTGGGCGTCGGTAGGCAGGTGGGTGACTTCGCCAAAAGACTCGCGGTGGACACGGCGGTCGGGCGACCAGTCGGCACCGGGGGCTTTTTGTAAGAAAGGGATGACGTTGTGGACGGCGGCGTCGAAGATCCGCAGGCCGGCGCAGAAATCGAGCCGGAGGACACGGGTGTTTTGCAGGAACCAGGTCTGGGCTTTCTGGGCGTATTTAGCGTGGCAGAACGCGTCGGAAATGATGAGGGCGCTCACGCCGTGGGGGCGGAGGAGCTTGTAGGCACGCTCAACGAAGGGGAGGTAAAGATCCCACTTTTCCCAGAGGGTTTCGTAGAGGCCGCTGGCGAGGATGGCGGCGCGTTGATCCTGATTCCAAGCGCTGGGCTCGTCGGCGCGGACGTAGGGCGGATTACCAACGGTAAGGTCGAAGCCCGCGCGCAGGCCGAACATGGATTCGGGGTCGAAGTAACCGGCGCGGCGGTCGGGCTTGTAGGGATCCCAGGCGGCGACGGCGGAGGCGAGGGAGGCGGCGGAGTCACCGAAGGAGGAGGTGATGAAATCGGCGAGTTCGCGGCGGAGGCGGCGGTCCTCGGATTTGCAGGCGTCCTTCTGTTTTTTATCGGCGGCGAAGAAGTAGCGGCCGCGGGCGGCGAGGAGCGCGAGTTCGCGGGGCTCGATCTGGTGTTGAAACAGTTCCCACTCGGCGGGGCGAGGGAGGCCGAGGAGAGCGTTGGCACAGACGAACTTGGTTTCAAGATTGGGCAGGGGGCGGACGCGGGCGGGGTCGTGCTGCTCGATGACGAGAGATAGGAAAAAGCGGAGTTTGGTGATCTGGATCGCGGTGGGCTGGATGTCCACGCCGTGGATGCAGTCTTTGATGAGTTCAAGCTTGCGGGCGTAGTCGAAGGACTCTTCGGCGAAGACCTTTTCGGCGGCGTGGCGCATCTCGTCGGGGAGGGCGGCGAGTTTGGCGGATTTCCACGCGGTGTTTCCGGGGTCGAGTTGGCGGAGGACGTGGACGAGCAGGTGGAGCAGGCCCATGGGGAAAGCGCCGGAGCCGCAGGCGGGGTCGAGGACTTTGAGGGCCCCGAGCATGGTGATGACGGTGGCGGTCTCGGTCGCGGTGAGGCGGTGGCCCGGGTGGGCTTCGGAGACGAGTTCCCGGAGGCGGGGTTCGAGGTCGGGGGCGGGCGAAGGGAAGCCTGAAAGGAGGCGGCGGACAAGGCACTCCTCGACCATGTAGTGGACGATCTCGCGGGGGGTGTAGAAGGAGCCGGTGGATTTACGGGCGGTGGCCCCGGTCTCGGGGTTGACGGCAGCGAGGAGGTTTTCGAAGACGCGGCCAAGGAGTTCGGGATCGAGGGCGATGTCTTCTTCGAGCGGGGTGTTTTCCTCGATGGTGAATTTATAGTCGCGGAAGATGCGGAGGAGACCGCGCGCGGGAGGCTCGCCTTTCTCACCGAGCAAGGGGCCGAGGTCGGGCACGGGGCGAGAATCGCCGAAGAAAAGGAAGTCGGGGACGAGCGGCTGTTTCTTGGCGACATCGGAGAACCCGTCGATGCGAAGCTCTACTGTGACATCGGGATCGCGACCGGGGATCTCGTCGAGGCACTCGAAGAGGCCGCCGTTGAGAAAGGGAACACGTTTGTAGAGTTCTTCTACCGGGGCTTTTTTGACGAACAGATCGAGGTGGCGGAAGAAGCGCTGGTCGCCGTGGTGGGAGTTTTTACCTTGGAAGGAGCGGGCGGAGCGGAAGCGGCGTTCTTCGACCGGGGTGGCGAGCGTGGCGAAGAACAGGTTTTGCAGGATGGCCTTGTAGTAACGGCCGGAGGTGTCGCGGTCGGCGTCGGCGGCGTTCCAGTCGGAGAGCAGGCGGGCGATTTCAGGCGGGGAGAAAAGGCCGTCGGGCAGGAGGTTTTTTTCGCGGAGAAACCAAGAAAAGATGAGACGAGTGAGCAGGCGAATGAGGGCTTAGGAATCGTGGTCGTCGGCGTCTTTGACCGCGCCTTCCGGAAACCGGGAGTGAATGCGCGCCCAATAAAACCAGTTGCGAATTTCGGTGAAGAAACGGCGGTTCAGAGCCTGAATATCGAGGGTCTTGCGCCAGGCTTTGTGGAGGGCGACGAAGCTGGTGACGGGTTCGTCGCAAGGCTGTTGGGCGATGAGTTCGGAAAGGGCGAGGTCGGCCAGGATTTCAAGATGCGCGCGATGGGGCTGCGTGCTGTGGATGTCTTTGATGAGGGTGACCTTTTCGAGAACATCGCGAGAGCCGTCTCGTTTATGCAGGCGGCGGTGGATGACGCCGAGCGAAAGGACGTCGCCTTGCCGGAAGAGCAGCAGGGCAGGCATATCGAAGAGGCGATTGAGGGCGCGGGTGGCGTCGGCCAGTTCGGAGCGGGTGTAAGCGCGGGGTTTTAGCTCGAGGGCGAGAAAGAGGAAGCTATTGATAACGCTTCCGTCGAAGAGACGCGTGCTATTAATCGTTGCAAAAGTTCGTGCATTAATTGAATTTATCAGTAATTTCGCCGTCTATGAACCGACCGAGATCAAAAAATAAGAAATCCAACGGACAGGAGCAGCGCAGGTATGAAAAACGCCGGGCGGTGGTGGAAGCA
>JBDNFZ010000634.1:0-3849 GCA_041689555.1 Opitutaceae bacterium
CTGGCGTCGGTCGCGGGCTGGCTCGCGGCGGGCCGCTATTGGCTGGCGTTGCTGGGCAGCGTGCCGGGGTTGGAGCACCCGGTTCTGGCGCCGGCGTTCGGGGCGGCGGGGTTGGCCTGGTTCGGCCTGCTGGCGGGGTGGGGGACGTTGCGGCGGGAACCGGTTTTGGGGGCGTTTCTCATCGCGACGCTGGGAGCGACGCTGCTGATCGCCTACGGCCGGTTTACCCTCGGTGTGCCGCAGATCGCGCCGCGCTACTTCGTGCAGAGCGCGCTGTTTTGGGCGACGCTGCCCGTGATCGCCTTGCGGGCGCCCGGAGCGCCGGCGCGGTTTTGGCGGCTGGCGCTGCCGGTCACGCTGGGAGCGGCCGCCTTCAGCGTGGTGGCCAGCGCGCGCTATGGGCCGGTGGCGGAGCAGTTTTTCCGGCAGCGATTGGAGACGATCCGTTACTACGACAAGTGGCTCACGTTGGCGGGCGCACCCCATCCGATCTATCCCGACTCCGCCGCCGCCGACCGTATTTTGCAGGCGGCGGAGCGGCGCGGGATTTTCCGGCTACAGGCGCGCTCGTCGCCGCCGATCGCCCGCCGGTTGCCGGTGGCCGAGCGGGCGATGCACTACTATCTCGACGAGCAGGAACTCGGCGATCGCCGCCTGCATATCCGCGGGTGGATGCTGCCCCCCGAAGATCTGCGCGGCGATTACCGGCCCTATCTGGTGCTCGGTGCGGGCGAGCGGGAGTTCGTGTTTCGTGGCCGGCGCCAGCGGCGGCCGGATGTCGCCGCCGCACACGATCGGCCGGATGCCGTGAATTCCGGATTTATCTTTGTGATTCGCCGGCTCGAACTGCCGCCCACCGAGCTGAAGATCTCGCTGCAGTGGCGCTCGGAACGCGGAGGCGTCTTCACCCGCACGGACCACCGGGTCGACAACCAGCCGAATTTCGCGGCAATCTCCCTGAACAAGATCCATCCGAATCTGAGAGAGCCGGCGCGACAGATTTTTCTGGGAGTTCTGCCCTGAGCGGGGCGCGGGATCGCAAATAAATTTGCGCCTACGAGGCGGAGGCGCGGAGGAGGTTGTCGCAGACGATGAACGGCGGCGATGGCGGGCAACGGTCGCGCGGTGCGTGAGGCGGGCGGGTCGAGATGGGCGCTCTTGCAGCCTGCCGCAACCCGCCGGGGTGACAAACCGGTGGCATTTTTTCGACTGAAACCCGGTCCGATGTCCGGTTATTTCGGACGCAACGTTGCAACGGGTCCGCGTCCTCCCAACCTGTCGCCGCTCCCGCCGCCATGTGGATCGTCCTTTTCGCCCTCCGCTACAAATACACCGTCGCCGTCTTCGCGATCCTGATCGCGCTGTTCGGCGGGTTGGCGATCAACCGGATGTCGACCGACATCATGCCGCGGGTGGACAGCCCGGAGATCCAGCTCGTCTGGTCCTACGGCGGGCTCAATCCCACCGAGATGGCCGCCAAGATCACTTCGTTCTCCGAGTCGGCCTCGATGAACAACGTCGACGACCTCCTTGAGGTCCGCTCGGAGACGGTCAGCGGCGTGGCCATCGTGAAACTGCGGTTTCAGCCCGGCGTGAACTTCGAGCGGTCGCTCGCCCAGGTCACCGGTATCTCGCAGACGATCCTCCGGCGGATGCCGCCCGGCACGGTGCCGCCGATCATCGTCCAAAGCAGTCCGTCGAGCGTCCCGATCCTCCAGCTCGTCATCTCCTCCGATACGCTCACCGACGGCGCGCTCGCCGACTGGGCCCGCATCGCGCTCCGCTCCCAATTACAGGAAGTGCCCGGCCTCCGCCTCACGTTGCCCTACGGCGGCGCCTCGCGGCAGATCATGATCGATATCGACCCCGAGGCGCTCAACGCCTTCGGCCTGTCCGTCACCGACATCAGCCGCGCCATCGCCACGCAGAACCTCACGCTGCCCTCCGGCTCGATCCGCGTCGGCGGCCGCGAGCTCGGGGTCGCCGTCAACGGCAGCCCGGCTTCGGTCGCCGAGTTCTTCGACCTGCCCGTGCGCGCGCTCGACGGCCGCGTGCTGCTCCTGCGCGACGTGGCCAACGTCCGCGACGGCGAGGGGGTCGCGACCAACATCGCCCGGCTCAACGGCCAGAACGCCGTCGTCGTCACCGCGATCAAGCTCGGCAACGCCTCCACCCTCGACGTCGTCGACGGCATCCTCGCGCGGCTGCCCGCTCTCCGCGCGTCCGCCCCGCCCGGGCTGAAGATCGAGCCGATCTTCGACCAGTCGGTCTTCGTGCGCTCGGCGATCGACAACATTCTCCGCGAGATCGTGCTCGTGGGCGCGTTGGTCGGATTGATCGTGCTGCTCTTCCTCGGCTCGTGGCGCTCCACGCTGATCGTCCTCACCTCGATCCCGCTGGCGCTGCTCTGCGCAGTGCTCGGGCTGAACCTGGTCGGCGCCACCTTTAACCTCATGTCGCTCGGCGGCCTCGCCCTCGCCATCGGCATCCTCGTGGACAACGCCCTCGTCGAGATCGAGAACATCAAGCGTCGCATCGCCGCCGGCGAAAGCGTGCGCGACGCCATCGTGCACGGTGCGCAACAGGTCGCTTTTCCGGAGTTCGTCTCGACGACGGGCATCTGCATCGTGTTTCTGCCGATCTTCCTGCTCACGGGCACGGCGGCGTTTGTCTTCAAGCCCCTCGCGCTGGCGGTGATCTTCGCGATGATCGCCAGTTACCTCCTCTCCCGCACCCTTGTGCCCACGCTCGCTTCGCTGCTGTTGCCCGCCGAGGCCCGGGCCGAGCGCGCCGCCGCCGGTCGGCCGCCGCGCGGCCTCGCCCGCATCCACCACGCGATCGAGGCCGCGCTGACCGCGCTCACCGCGCGCCAGCACGTGCTGCTCACCTTGCTCCTGCGGCGCCGCTGGCTGGTGCCGCTCGGGCTCGTCATCGTCGCAAGCCTCGGCGGCGTCGCGTGGAAATTCCTCGGCCGCGACTTTTTCCCCGCAACGGACGCCGGCCTCATCCGCGTCTTCGTGCGTTTCCCCGGCGGTCCCCGCCTTGAGGAGACCGCGCGCCGCTTCGCCGACATCCAGCGGGAGCTGCGCGCGGTGATTCCGGCGAAGGAACTCCGCTTCGTCGTGGAAAACATCGGTCCGCCCGTGGCCGTCAACCTCGCGTGGGTCGAGAGCACCTCGGTGGGTTCGTATGACGGCGAGTTCATGATCCAACTGGCCCCGGGCCATGCGCCGGTCGCCGGCTATACGAAGAAAATCCGCCGGCTTCTCGCGGAGAAGTTTCCCGAAGCGGTGTCCTTCTTCCGCCCGGCCGACGCCACCAGCCAGACGCTCTCCGGCGGCGCGGCGACGGCGTTTGAGGTCCGCTTCATCGGCCGTGACGTGCCGGGCAACCTCGCCCTCGCCCAACGCCTGCGCGAGCGCCTGCGCGCCGTGCCCGGCGCGGTCGACGTGACCCTGCGCGAGCAGCTCGGCGTGCCGGAGTATTTCATCGAAATCGACCGCGTGCGCGCCGCACGCCTCGGCCTTTCGCAGCAGGACGCGGTCGGCGCGCTGCTCAACGCCCTCGGCTCCGGCGGCAGCGTCACGCCCACGTTCTGGGCCGATCCGAAAATCGGCTCCTCCTACGAGGTGCAGGTGCAGGTGCCGCCCGCGCGTTTTCGCGACGCGGAGCAACTCCTCAGCCTGCCCATACGCCCGGCCGCCGGCGGGCCGCCGGTGTTGTTGGGCGCCTTCGCGAAGTTGAGCGAGCGCACGACGACCGCGAGCGTTTCGCGCACCACGCTGCTCCCCACCCTCACGATTTTGGCCAACACCGAGGGGACCGACCTCGGCTCCGTCCTCGACCGGC
>JBDNFZ010000635.1:0-13410 GCA_041689555.1 Opitutaceae bacterium
CCGCAACGCCATCGACGGCACGCAAAGCGAATCGGTCCGCGGTTACGGACTGCGCCAAGCCCGCTATCGCGGGCTGTGCAAGGTGCGCCGGCAAAACTATCCCATCGGGGCGGCCTGCAATCTGCGCCGGCTCGTGCGCCGGCTCGCGTTGGAAACCGCGCACCCGAGCCTCCTCACAGCCGCCCTGCCCTCTGCATCGGCCCGCTGTCAGCAGGCCGGCGCTGAAAACCCTCTCAAAAAACCGAAGCAAGCCACGACCCTCACACCCTGATTCTCTTCCGACCGGCCCGGGTCAAATTCCCGTCGGACCAAAGCGACGATGCGCCGCCCCGACAGGCCGGCCGTCCGCTCCGCGCACTCGCTCGGCTCCGAAAAACGCAGGACTTTTTCAGCAGAATCAACCTTCAACGGCAATAATGCCTCCGTCGACAGCTGGAACTCGGACCCCGACAACGACCCCTTAACGGTCGCCATCCCCTTCAGCGATGCCGTAAAGCGCGACAGCGGCAGCGTTGGAAGCGCCTCCGTCACGGTCGGCTCGGTCGCCGTGAATAACGCCGACATCTGGGGCTTCGCCTCGGTCGGCAGCAGCGGCGCCAGCGGCCTCACAGTCGGCTCCAACGGCACCGTCGCCGCCTTCGGCGCGGCCCAGGGCACCATCGACACCGCCCGCGTCGCGACCGATTTTACGGCCAACTTCGACCCGGTCTCCGAGCCCACCACCGGCACCAATATCGCCTCCGTCGGCGCCACGCTCGGCGTTGTCGGCACCGCCAACACCTACCGTTTCAACGGCGAAATAAATAGCAGTCTCACCGTTTTAGGCGACGTGACGCTGATCCTCACCGCCGGAGCCGGTAACTCGGCCATCCGACTGACTGGCGGCGACGGCATCACCATTCCCGTCGGTTCCACCCTTACCATCTACACCGCGAGCAACATCACGATAGCCGGCAACGGCGTTCTGAATCAAAATCCCCAGCCTAGGTCGTTCCAGCTCTGGGGGACGAGCACCAGCACTATCGCCCAGGAGATTGACTTCAGAGGCAACGGTTCCCTCAGCGGCATCGTTTACGCCCCCACCGCCTCCGTCACCATCAATGGCAACGGCGCTGTCCTCGGTTCGGTGGTCGCCAACGACATCCGCCTCACCGGCAACGCCGCCTTCCACTACGACGAATCCCTCGCCAATTTCGGGAGCAACAACCCCTACGGCGTATTCAGGTGGCGCGAACTGACCTCCGTGGCCGACCGCGCCGCCTCCGCCTCCCTTTTAAGTTTCTAAGCGCCAAATAACCCGGAGCAAGGAGCGCCCAGGTGGTCATCCGCGAACAATACCGCGCCAACCATCGCCTGCCCTCGCCGCCCGCAACGGCCTCCTCGTCGTCCACGCCTCGACCCGCTTCTCGCAGCTCTTCCCCGTCGTCCAGGCCACCGCCCGCACGCTCGGGCGCTCCTCGATCAATGTGAACACAGTGATCAAGGACTCCGCCGAGACCCGCGACCGGGACCTCACCCGCACCGACTACATCGTCGTCGGCAATCTCGAGACCATGCGCGGTGCCGCCGCCTGGTTTCCGCTCGAGGAGGACAAAGGCCGTGTGCTCCGCACGCTCACCACCGTGAACGCCCCGCTGATCCGGCAACGCTTCATCCGGACCGACGACCGCAACGCCGCCATCGACGCCTTCGGCCTGAACCGCTTCCTCTTCGAGCCGTAGGCGCCGACCGCGCACGACCGCAGCGCGCCCAGCCTTCGCCTGCTTCTTCGTTTTTCCGCGCCTTTTTCCGGCCGGCGTTCGGCGAATTTTTTGCGCGGTGCAACTCCACGCGCTACCGCTTTTCTTGCTCGATCGCGCTCACGAGCCCGTCGGTAAACGTCACCTTGCTCGACTCGCCGCCGCGTCGCCCGCTCCCGCTCGAAACGCTCAACCCTCCGAAGCCCGAGCCGCCGCCCAACCCCGCCCCGACGCCGAAACTCACCCGGCCCCGCCGCGCCGAATACAACCACACTTCGCGCGTCCCGTCGGCCTCTGTCCGCAGAGAAATCCGACCCGGCTCGCCCAGCGCCGTCCGCACCTGCTCCGGGGTAAATCCGATCGCCGCTTCGCCCGCCTTCACCTTGGCCTGCACGTCCGCCGGCCATGTCGCCACGGTCGTCGCGTTCGCCTCCACGCGCGCCGCCGGCGTTGTCGCGCAACCGCTCCACGCGATCACCGCCGCCCAGCCGAGCCCGCCGACCAGCGCCTTGAGTTTCGTTTTCATCATGGGGGAAATTGGTTTGCCGCTGCCCTGAATGCCACGCCGAATACGACCGCGCCTTCCCGCCAAAGTTCGTTTCCGCCACCGCCTTCCATCCGCCATGCCCCAGCTCTTCTCCATCGCCATCGGCTCCGACCACGCCGGCTTCGCCTACAAAGAAGCCATCAAGGCCATGCTCCTTTCCGAGGGCCACACCGTCCGCGATCTCGGCACCCACTCCGAGGCCAGTTGCGACTACCCCGATTTCATCCGCCCCGTCGCCGAGGCCGTCGCCTGCGGCGAGTATGAACGCGGGATCGTCCTCGGCGGCTCCGGCAACGGCGAGGCCATCGTCGCCAACCGCGTCAAGGGCGTCCGCTGCGGTCTCTGCTGGAACGAGCAGGTCGCCGTCTGGAACCGCTCCCACAACGACGCCAACTGCCTCTCCCTCGGCCAGCGCACCGTCACCGAGGCCGAGGCCCTGCACATCGTGAAGGTCTGGCTTGCGACCCGGTTCGAAGCCGGCCGTCACGTCGCCCGCGTCAACAAGATCGACGGCGCGTAGCCGGTCCGCAGCCACCGCACCGCCATGGGCACCCGCCACAAAGGTCCCAAGCCCGAGGTCCTCGCCCTCGACGCCTACATCAAGCTTATGCGTGCGGCCGACTCCGTCACCGCCCGCGCCCACGCCGTTTTGCCCGCCGGCGTCACCCTCACCCAGTTCGCCGCCCTCGAGGCCCTCTTTCACCTCGGCCCGCTTTGCCAGTCCGAGCTCGCCACCAAGCTCCTCAAGAGCGGCGGCAACCTCACCCTCGTCGTGGATAACCTCGAGCGCGACGGCCTCGTCCTTCGCACGCGCGACACCGTTGACCGCCGCTTCATCAAGGTCGACCTCACGCCGAAGGGCCGCCGCTTCATCGGCGCACTTTTTCCCAAGGTCGCCGCCAGCCTCACCCGCGAATTCGCCGCCCTTTCCCCGCGCGACCAGCTCGCTCTCGCCCGGGTCTGCAAACGCCTCGGCCACGGCCGCCCGCGACCGGCCTACGCCGACGCCGCGACCTAACGCCACCGATGCCTCCGCTTCGCCCATCACCCGATCAGGAGCGTGGCCCTCCCGCCGCCGTCGCGGGCGATGACGGGAAAGAGCCCGCCGCCGCCTTCGACCCGCGCTCGCCCGCCCACCGCCGCAAGCTCTGGGTCCGCATCAAGGCGCCCGGGGCCCCCGTCTACTACCACGTCTTTTTGCGCCGCGTCTTTTTCGTCCTCGCCGCCCTCGCCCTCGCCGGCTGGCTCGGTGCCGCCGGGGCCGTCTGGTCCTACTTCCGCACCACCCGCGGCTTCCATGGCGTCAACTACGTCAACATCGTTTTCCCATGGCGCTGGCCCGAGCACCGCGCCTCCCTCGGCCGCCACTACCTCGCCCGCGCGCCCATCGAATTGGAGAAACAGGACTACGCGGCCGCCTACCAGCTTCTCGTCGCCGGTCTCGCCCGCGTTCCCGAGGCCACCGCCAGCCGCCGCCTTCTCGCCTACGTCCAGATTCGCTACGGCCGGCCCGACCTCGCCCTCCGCACGCTCTCCGACGGCGCCAGTCTCGCCGGTGCCGACCTCGACTACCTGAGACTCCTCTTCGGCCTGCTCCTCGAATCCCAACAGGATGAGCGCGTGATCACACTCGCCACCTCCCTCCTTCCCGCGACCCCCGGCACCGTCATCACCGACCAGTTCACCGCCCTCCAAGCCGCCACCGCGCACTACCAACGCGGCCGCTACGACCCCGCCGAGCAGCTCATCGACGACTGGGGCCTCGGTCGCTCTCTCGAGGGCTCGATCTTGCTGGCCCGCTGCGATTGGGAGCGCGGCTACCCCGACCTCGCGCTCCAGCGCTTGGAAAACGAGCTCACCCGCTTTCCCAAACGCGACGAACTCTACGTCGCCCTCATCCGTTGCTACCGTGATCTCGGCCGCGCCGATGCCGCCCGCCAGACCGCTCTGCTCCGCCGTTTCAACGACCCCGTCAGTCCCGGCCCCCGCATCGACGTTCTCCACACGACCTTCGCCTCCGCCGACCCGGCCGCCACCGCCCGCGAAGTCGACGCTTTCCTCGCCGATTTCACCGCCGATCCGAAGGCCCTCATGCTCTTCGCTTGGTTCGCCTACGACACCGCCCAACCCGCCCTCGCCCGGCGCGCCCTCAAGCTCGCCCGCGAGCGCGGCTATCTTCCCAACGCCTTCAACCTCGCCCTCGTCCAGACCCAGATCGCCGCCGCCGACTACCGCGCCGCCCTGACCACCGCCGAGGACGCCCTGCGCGAGGAAAACGAGAACAACCCCAACTTCACCTCCACGCTCGACGGCCTGCGCGCCCTCGCCCTTTTCGGTCTTCGCGACACCGAGCGCGCCGAGCTCATGCTCGACTCCTTCCTTGGTTCCGCCCGGTTCCGCGCCGCCGACGCCCTCTTCCTCGCCCGGCAACTCCGCCTCCTCGGTGCCGTCCCCTCCGCCCGCCGCGTCCTCGCCCGCGCCACCGTCGTCGATCCGCTCAATCAGGCCGCCCTCACCGAGCTCGTCCGCCTCGATGCCGTCGCCCGCGACACCCCCGCCCTCCGCGAGAATCTCCCCAAACTCCTCGCCCTCCGCAAACCCGCCCGCTCCGTTCTCGAGGAATGCCTCCTCCGGCTCGACCAACCGGTCGACGCCCCTCTCCGCGCCGCCATCCGCGCCGCCCTCGACCGCGTCACCCGCACGCCCGCACCCGAATAGGTTTTCTCACCCGCATGTCTTCCGCCGCCGACGCCGACATCTACGAGCGACTCTCAGCCCTCCGCAGCGAGTCCTCCTCCTGCGTGCTCGTCATTCTCGTCGACGCCCTCGGCAGCACCCCGCAGGACACCGGGGCCAAGATGCTCGTCACCCCCGCCGGCCTCCTCGCCGGCACCGTCGGCGGCGGCCGCGTCGAGGCCAAAGCCATCGCCCTCGCCCAAGACCTGCTCGCCGCCCCCTCGCCCTCGCCTCAGTTCGTCAATTGGACGCTCAAGGGCGACGTCGGCATGACCTGCGGCGGCTCCGTCAAATTCTACTTCGAGCCCTACACCGCCACCGGCCCCTGGCCCATCGCCATCTTCGGCGCCGGTCATCTCGTGCAAGCCCTCGTGCCCGTGCTCCTCCCGCTCCCCTGCACGCTCACCGTCATCGACCCGCGCGCCGACTGGCTCGACCGCCTCCCCCGCGCCCGCAATCTCCGGACCGTCGTCCACGAGAATCCCGCCGACGTCGTCCCCACCCTTCCGGAAAACGCCTTCGTGCTCTGCATGACGAAAGGCCACGCCACCGATTTTCCCGTGCTCCGCCGCGCCCTCGCCGAACGCGCCTTCCCCTATCTCGGTGCCATCGGCAGCGCCGCCAAAGCCGCGGTCCTCCGCCGCGAACTCATCGCCGCCGGCCTCGACTCCGGGCGCGCCGCGCAATTCCACTGCCCCATCGGCCTCGCCTTCGGCAGCAACCACCCGCACGAGATCGCCCTCAGCATCGCCGCCCAACTCCTCTCCGTCCGCGGCCTGCCGACGGTCTCTTGAGCCGGAAATGCGGTTGTGGGTTGAGAGCTGTGAGCAAAACCAAACGGTGAGTCGATCTGCGATAAATCCGCAGATCTTCCCGGCCTCTGAGGATCGTGCTCTCATCCCGACGTCCCGTGCAAAACAGACACCTGGAGCGGGGAAAACGCAGGGTGGAACCACGAATGGACACAGAGTGACACGCATAGAGCCCGCGGAATTCCCGCGGGCCTTCTCTCCGATGCTGCGGGCGGACCGGTGTGATCGACCGAACTGGCCCGAGCCCCCTGCATTTCTCTGCGATCCCTCCCGTCTCTGCGGTGCAAACTCCGGCTGCATCCATGCCACCCGATCCCGAGCCCGAGCGAGAAATTACACCGCAGGGCCGGGAAGGACCGCAGAGCTGAAACCCTCCGAACTCTGCGCCCTCTCCCCGCTCCAAGATGTGACCTAACCTCCCGACGCCGGATGAGACCGAGAGACGCCTTTCTTCGCATCTCCGGCCCGCCCCACGCCACATAGCCCCGCACACTGTCCCACGCCGACAACCCTCGCAATTTCCGCGACCATTTCGGGAAAATCCCCGCCCGCCGGCACCACCGGCCGTTCCTCGCTCGCGCCGGGCTACTGGACCATCGCCCGACCGACCGCACCGCCGAGGGCGACGACCCCGGCCAGCGTCCGCCACCAACGACTCGTGCGCCGTCCTTTTTCAGCGGGTAAATTACAGGAAGGGGTTTGCATCGGGGTGATGCGCCTAATCCGGGAAGTCTATCGGCACGCCCGCCTGATTTTGCACGGATTTTTTCCAAGAACCGCTTTCTGTCGCATCAACCCATTCTGTCCGCCCATCCCTTCCTCTGCCCGCCGTTCCCGCAGCACGGCGTCTCATCGCGAATCCCTTGGCAGTTTCGTTTTTCGCGCTAAGGTCCGCCCACTTCATCATGCGCCTCCTCCTCCGCTCGGTCTTCGCGTTCGCCGCCTTCGTTTCCGCCCTCACCGCCGCCACGCCGGTCCCCGTCCTCCCGCCGCGCGTCGTCGCGCCCACCGATACCGCCGTCTTCCGCCGCTTCGTCCTCGATAACGGCCTCCGCGTCCTCCTCGTCTCCGATCCGAAGTTCAACAAGTCCGGCGCCTCCCTTGTCGTGAACGTCGGCCAGATCGACGACCCCGCCGACCGCGAGGGCCTCGCCCACTTTCTCGAACACATGCTCTTCCTCGGCACCGAGAAGTTTCCCGAGGTCGGCGAATACGGCGGCTACATGCAGCAGAACGGCGGCACCCATAACGCCTACACCGCCTCCGATCACACCAACTACCAGTTCGAGGTCAGCCACGCCGCCTTCGCCGGTGGCCTCGACCGTTTCGCCCAATTCTTCATCGCCCCGAAGTTCAACGCCGAGTTCACCGGCCGCGAAATCACCGCCGTCCACAACGAGGCCATGCGCCACGTGCAAAACGATTTTCGCCGCATCGTCGGCGTCTCCCGCGAGCTCTACGCTCCCGGCAGCGGCGAAAGCAAATTCTCCACGGGCAACAAGGACACGCTCGCCGGCGTCACCCCGCAGCGCGTCCGCGCCTTCTACGAACAACACTACACCTCCGACCGCATGGCCCTCGCCCTCGCCGGCAAGGCTTCCCTCGACGAGCTCGAGCAGCACGCCCGCCGGCTCTTCGGCGCGATCCCCCGCCGCAGCGTCCCTGCGGTCACCCGCGAGGCGACCTTCCTGCCCCGCAAGGCCGCGCTCCGCCTCGCCTTCGTCGAGCCCGTCAAAGAGCTGCGCCAGCTCCAGCTCGAGTTCGCCCTGCCCGCGACCCGGCCCGATTTCGCCGCCAAGCCCGATGAGCTCCTTTCCCAGCTCATCTTTTTCTCCGGCCCCGGCGGCCCCGAGGACTACCTCAAACGCGCGGGTCTCGCCAACAACGTCACCGCCACGGTCTGGAACCGCACCGGCGACTACGGTTCCCTGTTCATCAGCGTCGGCCTTACCCCGGCCGGCCAGCAGGAATATCCGCGCATCCTCCAGACCGTGATGAGCTACCTCGCCCACCTGCGCGCCGCCCCGTTTCCCGCCGATTTTTTCCGCGACCGCGCCCGCATCGCCGCCCTCAACGAGACCTACGCCGACCGCGGCGAAGGCGCGGACCTCGCCACCCAGCTCGCCAACCAGGCCCTCTTCTACCCCCTCGACGTCGCCGAGCGCGCCGCCGCCGTCTGGGGCGCCCCCGACGAAGCCGCCTACCGCCGCCTCCTCGACGCCCTCACGCCCGACAACCTCCTCGTCACCCTCGCCGCCAAAGGCCTGCCCACCGACCGCACCGAACGTATCTACGGCACCAAGTATTCCTACCGTGAAGATGCCGGCCCCGCCTACGCCGCCCTGCTCAACCCGCCGAAGCTCGCCTTCGCCCTCCCCTCCGCCAACCGCTTTATGCCCGGCGACGCCCCGCTTCTTGCCGAACGCCCCTTCCCGCTCATCGACGAACCCGGCTTGAAACTTTTCTACGCCGCCGACACCGAATTCCAACGCCCGCAGACCAGCCTCATCGCCCGTTTCGTCCCCGTGCGCGCCCTCGCGAAACCCGCCGAGGCCGCGCTCCTCGCGCTCTACGGCGCCTGCCTCGCCGACTCGCTTGCCGCCGCCGCCGATGACGCCGGCCTCGCCGGACTCGAGACCTCCGCCGAAGCCACGCTCGAGGGCCTGCGCTTTAAGGTCACCGGCTACGGCGACGCACCCGTGGGCTACGCCACCCACGTCTTCGGTCAGCTCCGCACCTTCACCCTCACGCCCGAGCGCTTTGCCGCCGTCAAGGAAACCGTGCTCCGCGGGCTCCGCAGCTATCCCGAGACCGAGGCCTATGTCCTCGCCCGCAATCGCCGCGACGCCTTCGCCCGTGAGTTCACCTTCCTCCCCGACGAACTCCTCGACCGCACCGCCTCCGCGCCTTGGGCCGATGTGCAGACCTTCGCACGCGAGTTCTACACCAAAGGTCGCCTCGAAGTCCTCGTCCACGGGCACCTCGCGCCCGAGGCCGCCGTCATCGCCACCCGCGATCTCGCGGCCCGGATCGGCGCCGCGCCCGCCGCCGAGGCCGACCTCATCCGCCGTCGCCACGTCGTCCTCGCTCCGCGCGAAACCATCGTCGACACCGGCCCCATCGCCGGTGTGAACAGCGCCTTCATCGGCGACTACCTCTTGCCCGACGATTCGCCCGCCACGCGCGCCGCCGCCGTCGTGCTTTCGAACTACTTCAACGAGCCGTTCTATCTCGAGCTCCGCACCAAACAACAGCTCGGCTACATCGTCGGCTCCAATGCCGGCGCCTCCCTCCGCGACCGCTACTTCGCCTTCGTCATCCAGTCCAGCGGCTACGGGCCCGACGAACTCCAGAAACGCGCCGAGACTTTCATCGCCGCGCTCCCCGCGGCCTTCGCCGCCATGGACGCCACCGAGTGGGCCACGCTCATCGCCGGCGCCCGCTCCACCCTCGAGCAGAAGACCAAGAGCATCGCGGAGAAAGCCGAGTTTTTCTTCACCTGCGCCTACGACTACGCCGGCGAATGGGACCGCCGCCAATCCGCGCTCCTCGCCCTCGACACCCTCACGCCCGCGCAAGCCGGCGCCCTCCTCACCGCCGCGCTCGACCCCGCGACGAGCCGCCGCCGCACGATTTTGCTCCACAGCAAGGACCACCCGCCCGCCGCGCCGATCACCCCCGCCTTCACCGACCGCGCCGCCTGGAAAGCCACCCGCACCTTCCGCTGAACGCCACCGCCTCCGCGTCTTGCAACGCGCAGCCGGGGAAGACGGCGCGGCCGGCCAACCCGGAACGCCCACCGTTTAACGCTGAACGCTCAAGAGTCAGCCCTCCGGAAATTCAGCGCAGATTGGTTCACTTGGGCGTTAAACGTTAAAGGTTGAGCGTTCGTGCGAAGCAAGCCGCCGCGTCTTGCGACGCGTAGCTGAGGAAGACGGCTGTGTTGGCGGCACTCACCTTGGGTGCTTCGGGTCAGAGACGCAGCATCCGTCGGCTAGGCGAACTTGGGCGAGTGCAAAACCTGATGCGGAGAAACTCGCGGAGCACGGCGACGACAGAGCCGGGTTCATACTGGATTCAGGGCTTTGGCCGGTGCCAGACGACGTCCGGAAACCGGCCGAAATCCTCGTCGAATGATGCGACCGCGTCACCGGTCTCCACCGCCGTCGCGGCCAGCCAGGCGTCGCCGAAATCCACCTTGGCCGTGCGCACCCGTGCGAGGGTGTCGAGCAGGCGCGCCTCGTGCTCGAACTCGAGCACTCCGCTGCGCACCAGCTGATCCAGCACGTCGGCGATTTCCGGGCGCGCCATCCGGTAGGACGCACGCAACGCGTAGAAAATTTCCGCAGCCGTCACCGCACCCAGCACGAGGGTCACCTTGCCCTCGCTCGCGTCGCTAATCAGGCGGCGGGCCGCCAGCGATTGTTTCGGATCGTCGTCGCGCAGGAAGCGCAACACCACGTTGGCGTCGAGCTGCAGCCGCTTCATTTCTTCGCCCGGTCACCCCGGCCGATAAGTTCGCGCGCACGCGTTTTTTCCGCAGGATCGCGGGGCACGGCGGAACGCGCCGCCCCGAACAGCTTCATGATGTCCGGCGCCGGCCGCACCCGCACCGAGCCGTCTTCATTGGCTTCCCACAGGAGTTCGTCGCTCTTCCAAGCCCGGCGGAATTCGACCGGAACCGTCGTTTGTCCCTTACTGGTTATGAAAGTCCTTACCATCGTTCAAAGGTAAGGATTTGGCATCCGCCCTGTCAAACGTCACCTCACGTCGCGTGCAACCCGCTCGGAGATCAATCGGGTCGAAAGGCGCGCCGGCGATGCGCGGCACCGCCTCCGCGTCTTGCGAAGCATGGCTGAGAACGACGGCGCCGCGCGGCGCGGAACCCTCAACGTTTAACGCCGAACGCTCAACGCTCGTGGTTCGGACCTCCGCAGGTTGGCCCTGGGTCGGTTCACTTGCGCGTTAAACGTTGAAGGTTGAAAGTTGAGCCTTCGTGCAAACCACGCCTCCGCATCCTGCGACGCGTAGCTGAGGAAGACGGCTTTGTTCTCGAAGGCGCTCAGTCCGTCAGGGGGAAATCAACTTCAGTTTCGGAAAATAGCTCCGATACCGCGCCGGGTCGCGCGTGAGCAGGGAATGGCCCTCGATCAAGGCGTGGGCGCCGATGTAGAAGTCGGGCAACGGAGACGTGCGCACGCCGCCTTTGCGCCGATACTCCACAAAGGCCCGGCCGACCAAGAATCCGGCGGCAAAGGGCAATGGCAGGCGCTCGAACTGCGCTTCGGGCAACACCGCATCCAACGCCGCGGCGGACGCATAGCCGACCGAAATCTCGGCATAGACGATCGGGTTGATGCAGAGCGCGGTGCGCTCCGAGGCGTGCGCCAGCGCCTGGGCCGACCATTCGAACCAGCGCGCATTCTCGCTCAGCACGTCGATGAGCACGTTACCGTCCACCAATGTGCTCATTTTTCGCCGCGCGTCAGCCGCATCACCTCGTCCGTCGAGAGCCGGCTTGACCACTTACCCCGCAACGCCGCCACCAAAGCCGCCCCGCGCCGACCGGGTTTCGCCGCCTTTTCCAGCCGGACCCCACCCGCGCCGTCGCGCACAAACTCGATGTCCGTATTGGGCAGAAATCCGAACTCGTCGCGCACGTCCTGCGGGATGGTGACCTGCCCCTTGCTCGTAATCTTCATGATTCTTACCGTATCGGCGGCCGGTAATACCTGTCAACCGCCCGCGCCCACCGCAGCGAAACGTCTCTCGATCCTCACCGGGCCGGTAAAATCCGGGCCGGTCCGGGGGTAATGGCGTGAGACCGGAAGGGTGGTCACGGCTGGGCGAGGACGAGGCTTGAGCCGGTGGTCCGAGGTTCAGCAGGCCTGGAGATATTCGGATTCCAGCTAAAGCCGGGGCTACGAACCCGGAAACGATTTGGCCTCGCTGCCGGTTTCACCCCGCGCCAAGGGCGCATTTCCGAGTTGGCGGTGGTTCGGCTCGGCTTCTGTAGGCAGCTCGCTTGCGAGCGCTCGGCGACCGGAGCGCTCGCAAGCGAGCTGCCTACCGGCCAATCGGCAGATGCGCTCCCGCGCCGACCGCGTGCGGCTTCGCCGTTGACGGCGGCGGGGCTCGCCGGTGCGGTGCGCGGCTGTCGCATGAGCGCTCCCAATCAACTGCCGCTGTTCCACGTCGTCGGGTTCACCGGCCACCGGCAGTTGGACAACCCCGCCCTGATCGCCGAGGCCGTTAAAGCCGCCCTCATCGCGTTGCGGAGCGAGGGCCCGGGCGAGTGGATCGCGCTCTCCTCGGTCGCGATCGGGAGCGACCTGGTTTTTACCCGGCAGGCGCTCGGGCTCGGGTTGGCGTGGCATTGCGTGCTCCCGCTGCCGGCGGCGGAGTTTCGCAAGGATTTCTCCGATGCGCAGTGGAAGGAGGTCGAGGCGCTGTTGCCGGAATCCGAGCAGGTGCGCGTGATCGCGGAAAACGGCGAGCGCGAGGACGCTTACCTCGATGCGGGGATGGAAACCGTCCACGCCTGCGACGTGCTGATGGCGGTGTGGGACGGCGAGCCGGCGCGCGGCAAGGGCGGCACGGCCGACGTGATCGCTTACGCGCGGGAGCTGAACAAACCACTCGTGCTGATCGATGCCGCGACGGGCGCGGTGCGTCGGGAAACATTTGAAAAGTTTCAACGCTCGGACCGGGAGCTGGATTTCCTCAACGCGCTCAAGCCCTCGCCCGAGGCGGGCGACGCGGCCGCGAACCCGTTCAACGCGCCCGACGTGGTGTTCAAGTTTCAGCAGAAGGCGGACTACGCGGCGACCCACAGCGCGCCGCATTTCCGGCGGCTGATCGGCTCGACGGTGTTGCTGCACGTCGTGGCGACGGTGGTCGCGGCGGCGGCGCTGGCGTTTGATCTGCACCTCGTGCTCCTGCCGTGGGTGAAGCTGTTCTGCGTGGTGGGCGCGCTGGTCGTGGCGCTCGCGATCCGGCACTACCGCGCGCAGCACAACTGGGTGCGCTGCCGGCTCGCGGCCGAGCTCGGCCGCTCGTCGTTGGCGACGTGGGGGCTGCCGCGGGCGGCGACGTTGTTCGAGGATCTGGAGCTGCCCGAGGTGCGCCAGCTCGCGCGGTCTTTGCTCACGCTGCATCGGCGCGCGACGGTGGCGAAGCCGGTGCCGATGGAAGAATTCAAGTCGCTCTACCTTGAGCGCCGACTGGACGACCAACTCGGTTACCACCGGCGGCGGCTGAATCAGGCGTTGCCGCAGCTCGCGCGGTTGCGGCTGGGCTTCGGGGTGGCGACGGTGTTGGCGATCCTCTGCACGGCGGCCTACGCGGTGGACCACACCTGGCATATCGAGTGGTTCCCGAAACGGGGCGAGCAATGGCTCTACTATTTCCTGCCGATCGCGCTACCGGTGATCGCGGCGGCGTTCATGTCACTCATTTCGATCAACGACCTGCACCGGCGCGTGGCGCGCTACCGCGAGATGCAGCACGTGCTCGGGGGCGCGCGGAAGCAGATCGCCTTCAGCCAGACGTGGAACAGCCTCGAACGCATCGTGCG
>JBDNFZ010000636.1:0-11000 GCA_041689555.1 Opitutaceae bacterium
CGCATCAAGAAAGCCGGCGCTTGGTGGACTTCCGCCCACCTCCACGCCATGTGCCAGCTCCGCACCCTCCGCGCCAATCGCCAATGGGACCAATACTGGCAAAAAAACTGACTTCACTTCCAGTTACACCCCGGGGATTTACGGAATCGAGCTTTACGCTTGGGAACCTTTCTGATTTAGTCAATTTTGGGTCTCGCGCCCCAGCCAATAAATTTATGAAATTTCCTCTCCACCGTCTTGGCCTTGCTGTGTTTGGTCTGCTCGCGCTTTCGACCGCCCTGCGCGGCGCCCCCGCCATCACCACGCAGCCCGCCAACCAGAGTGTGGTCAGCGGCGCCTCGGCCACCTTCACCGTCGCCGCGACCGGCGCCGGCACGCTCACCTATCAGTGGCAGCGCAACGGCCTCGACCTCACCGGCGCCACCGCCGCCACGCTCACGATCAACCCCGCGGCCCGCGCCGACGCCGATTTCTACTCCGTCGTCGTCAACGACACGTCGGGCACCCCGACCAACTCCGCCACCGCCCGCCTCACCGTCGCGCCCGTCGCCAACACTTACCCCAATCTCATCGTCACCGACGCCTCGCTCGCGACCCTCCTTGAAGTCGATGCCACCCAAGGGATCTCCGCCCCGGCCGTCGCCGCGATCCCATTGGGCGCGCTAGTTGCTCCGGGCGGCTTCTATGTCGCTGGCGAATTTTCCAGTATCGACGGCACCCGTCGTCTCCGCCTCGCCCGGTTCCTCGCCGACGGCACGGTGGATTCCACCTTCGCCTCGCCCGAGGTCAGCGATACCATCCGTGCGCTTGCGGTCCAGTCCGACGGCAAGATCGTTATCGGAGGCGATTTCCTCCAAGTCGGCACCGCCGCGATCAACCGGCTTGCTCGCCTCAACAGCGATGGCTCCCTCGACACCACGTTTGCGACCAACCTCGGCACCGGGGCTAACGGCGGCGTCAACGCCGTCGTCCTCCAGACCGATGGCGCCGTCATTCTTGGCGGAAACTTCGTCAGCGTCAGCGGTGTCAACCGCGGTTTCGTCGCCCGCGTTTCCGCCACCGGCGCGCTCGATCTGAACTACAACCCGAATGCGAACTCGAACGTCCTCGCCCTCGTCCGCCAGTCCGACGGCAAGCTTCTCGTCGGCGGCAATTTCACCACGATGGGCGGGGTCGCCCGCATCCGCGTCGCTCGGGTCAACACCGACGCTACCGGCACCCTTGACACGACCTTCGACACCAGTGGTAACGGCCCCACGAGCACTGTCCTTGCCCTGTCCCTCGACAGCTTGGCCAACGTCTACGCCGGCGGCAGCTTCACGACCTTCGGCACCGCCGCCATTGCGGTGAACCGGCTCGTGCGCCTCACCTCGGTCGGCGCACTCGACACGACTTGGACTGCGGCAAGCGCGGTCAACGCCCAAGTCAACGCCCTTCTCGCCCAAGCCGACGGCACCGTTCTTGCCGGTATCAGCACCAGCCCCGGTCTTCACCGTCTCACATCGACCGGCACCAGCGACACGACTTACGTCGCAGCCAAACCCAGCGGCTCCGTTTTGGCCCTCGCCGCTCAGGCCGACGGCAAAATTGTCCTGTCCGGCTTTTTTAATACCATCGGCGGCGTCACTCGTCCGATGGTCGCCCGCCTCAGTGCCGACCTGAACATGATCGATCCCACCGTCGCTGCGTCGCCGAGTCTCGCGATCCGTGCCCCAGGCGCTGTCCGCGTCGTCGCCCACGCCCCCGGTGGCAAGACCTACGTCGCCGGTAACTTCACCCACCTCAACGGCATCGCCGCCAACCGCCTCCTCCGTTACAACGCCGATGGCACCCCCGACACCGCCTTCACTACCGCCCTTGGCACGGGGCCCAATTTCTTGGTAGACCGCCTCGTCGTTCAAGGCGATGGTAAGGTCGTCATCGCCGGTCTGTTTAATTTCGTCAACGGCACCGCCCGCCAGAACTTCGCCCGCCTCAACGCCGACGGCTCCATCGACACCACCTTCGTTCCCTCCAACAACGGCATCAACTCGTTTCCGTTCAAGCTCGTCGCCCTTCCTGGTGGCCGCACCCTCGTCATCGGCGCCTTCACCTCCATCGGTGGCCAGACACGCAACGGCGTCGCGATCCTCACCGCCACCGGCGCGGTCGACACGACCTTCAACCCCGTGCCCGCCTCCCCCAGCGTCGTTCCCAGCGTCGTTTCCGCCGCGCTGCAGCCCGACGGAAAGATCCTCATCGGCGGCACCTTTGCCTCGGTCGGCGGCACCGCCAGCGCCAATCTCGCCCGCATCAATAACGACGCCACCGGCACCGTGGACACCGCCTTCAGCACCGCCCTTGTCTCCGGCCCGAACTTCTCTGTAGAAGCCATCACCCTCCAGCCCGACGGCCGAATCCTCCTCGGCGGCAACTTCACGAGCGTCGGCGGCAGCACCCGCACCCGCGTCGCACGTCTCCTCGCCTCCGGTGTCCTCGACACCTCATTCCTTGCTGCCACCGGGCCGAACGGCACCGTCAACGAAATCCTCGTCCAGCCCTCGGACGGCAAACTCCTGCTCCGCGGTTTTTTTGGCTCGGTCAACAACGTCGCCAACACCCAGAGCTTCGCCCGGCTCAATGCCGACAGTTCCCTCGACACCGCCTTCCTCGGAGCCAACCCCCCCCAGACCGGCCCTGTCGCTGCCGGCGCTTTCCTCCTGACCGATTCCGGCCGGCTGCAATACGGCGTCAATACCGCCGTCGGCTTCGCCCGCAACTACGGCACCTTCGCCACCGGCGCTGCGCCGGCCATCACCGCCCAGCCCGCCAACCAGACCGCCGCCGTCGGAGGTGCCGTCTCCTTCACCGTCGCCAATAATGCCGCCAGCCCGGCGGCGACCTACCAATGGAATTTCAACGGCACGCCGATCTCCGGCGCCACCGCCGCGACCTACACCATCGCCAGCGCCCAGGTCGCCAACGCCGGCAGCTACACCGTCGCCGTGACCAATGCCTTCGGCTCTGTCACCAGCGCCGCTGCCACCTTGTCCGGCCCCGCCGCCGCCCCCGCGATCACCACCCAGCCGGTCGCCACCAACGCCACCGTCGGTGGCAACGCCACCCTCACCGTCGCGGCCACCGGCAGCTCGCTCACCTACCAATGGCGCCGCAACGGCACCGCCATCGCCGGGGCCAACGCCGCCAGCTTCACCCTCACCGGCGTCCGCCAGACCGATAGTGACCGCTACGATGTCGTCGTCGCCGACGGCCTCACCACCACCGTCTCCGCCCCCGCACTTCTCAGCGTCGCGCCCACCACCTACCCCAATGGCCTCGCACTCGACGCCGCATTCTCGCTCAATCTCGAGTCCACCGCTAGCTCCGTTCGCGCCGTCGTTCCGGTCAACGGTAAATTCTACGTCGCCGGCGACTTCACCCGCATCGGCACCTCCGCCCGCTCCCGCGTCGCCCGGTTCAACAACAATGGCACCCTCGATGCCACGTTCAACGGACCTGTTCTTGACGGCCCGGTCAACGCCCTCGCCGTGCAGGCCGACGGCAAACTCCTCGTCGGAGGCCCGTTCATTACCGTCAACGGCGTCGCCCGCCGTGGCCTCACCCGGCTCAATCCCGACGGCACCGTGGACACCGCCTTCTCCGTCGCCGACGGCGTCAGCGGCAACGTCAACGCCCTCGCTGTCCAGTCCACGGGCAAAATTCTCGTCGGCGGCAATTTCCCCGCCGTTAATAACGTTTCCCGGCCCGGTCTCGCCCGGCTCAATGCCGATGGCTCTCTCGACTTCGGCTTTGACGCCCAATTCCCCACCAACTCCATCGTCAACGGCATCGCCCAGTTTTCCGATGGCCGCATCGCCATCGGCGGCAGCTCCACCACCGTCGCTGGCGTCACTCGCGGTAACGCCGCAGTTCTCACCTCCGGCGGCGTCCTCGACACCACGTTCGATACCACTGCCACCGGTTTTGTCGGCGGCTCGATCACTACGCTGGTGATCGATAATTCCGGCCGACTCGTCGTCGGTGGCGCCTTTACCGCCTACCGGGGCTCTGGCACCGCCGCCACCCGCCTCGCTCGCCTCAACGCCGACGGCTCCCTCGACACCACCTTCGCCACCGGCACCGGTGCCAACAACCCCGTCGCCGCGCTCGTCGCCCTCCCCGGCGCCACCGGCGGCTACATCGCCCTTGGCATTTTTACCACCATCAACGGCTCCAGTCGCGCCGGCCTCGTGAAACTTACCGATCCCGGTGCGGTGGATTCCGCCTTCAACCCCGGCACCAACAATTCGTCCGCCCTCGGCGCCCTCGCCCTCGACAGCACCGGCCAGCTCCTCGTCGGCTGTAATTTAAGCACCCTCGCCTCGACGGCCCGCACCTCCCTTGGCCGCGTTGATCCTACCTCCGGTGCCCTCGACACCACGCTCAACTCCGAGATCGTCGCTCCGGCCGCCGTCCAGGCCCTCGCCCACCAGACCGGCGGCAAGATCCTCGTCGCGTCCAACGCCAACCGCGTTAACGGCGTCGCCATCCCTCTCGGTCTCATCCGCCTCAACGCCGACCTCACCCTCGATCCCGCCTACAACTCCGGCGGCAACGGTTTCAACACTCTCGGCCAGGCCCGCCTCCTCGTCCTCCCCGACGGCAAGGCCTACGTCTCCGGTTCCTTTGCGTCCTACAACGGCATCCCCCGCACCAATCTCCTCCGCCTCAACGCCGACGGCACGCTCGACGCCGCCTTCGCCCCCGGCACCGGCCTCACCAGTTCCGCAAACGCACTTATCGCCCTCCCCGGCGGCCAGATTCTCGTCGGCGGTGTCTTCACCGCCTATAATGGCGTCACCGTCAACGGCCTCGTCCGCCTCAGCGCCGACGGCTCTCGCGACGCCGCCCTCGCCGTCCCCTCCGCCAATCTTTCGCTCCAGTCCCTTGCCCTCGCCCCCGACGGCAAATACTACATTGGCGGCACCTTCACGGCCGGCTTCACCCCCGCCCGCACCCGCCTCGCCCGCCTCAACGTCAACGGCACCCTCGACACGTCCTTCGCCCCCGGTGCCGGCGCCAACCAATCCGTCAACGCCCTCGCCGTCCAGGCCGATGGCAAGCTTCTCCTCGGCGGTAACTTCACCTTCATCGGCGGCGTCGCCCGCTCCGGCTACGCCCGCCTCAATACCGATGGCTCCCTGGACCGCGCCTTCGGCTCCAATTTCGCTAGCGCCAACGCCGTCAACGGCATCACCCTCCAAAACGACGGTAAGATTTTCCTCCGCGGCAGCTTCACCTCGGTCAACGTCGCCGTCACCGTCCCCTCAGGGGCCGAGACCGCGATCTTTAACACCCCCGGTCTCGCCCGCATGTCCGCCGCCGGCGTCCCCGACCAAACCTTCGGCGTCTTCGGCTACGCCTCCGGTGCCAACACCGCCCTCGTCCTCGACGACGGTCGCATGCTCGTCGGCGGAACCAACAGCACCAACAACGCCGCCGTCCCCGCCCGCTTCGGCCTTAGTCTCCTCGCCGCCGCGCCCGCCGGTCCGGCGATCTTTGCCAACCCGATTGATCGCTCGGTGCCTTCGACGTTCAGGCCCTCTTTTTCGGTTCTTGCCGGCAATTTCACCGGCCCGGTCTCCTACCAGTGGCGCAAGGGCGGTGTCGCCCTTAGCCCCGCCCACAACGTCTCGGGCATCTACTCCCGCACCCTTATCTTTGCCGACGCCCGTCCCGCCGACGCCGGCCTCTACGACTGCGTGATCACCGATTCCGTCGGCTCCGTCACCAGCGCCCAAGCCCGGCTTACCGTTTACGACACCACTCCATTTGGTGTCACCGCGCCCGTGGCCACGGCAGTGAACGGCATCAGCAGCACCAGTGCCCCCGCCTTTACGTATCCCGAGGGCACGTCGGTCTACCTCTCCCCCAACAACGGTGCGAGTGCCTCCGGAGTCGCCACGATCCAGTGGTTCAAGAATGGCGTTGCCATCGCGGCGCCCGTGACGGCCTCGCCAAACACGGTCGACCTCGATCTCGGCGCGATCACCGCCGCCTCCGTCGGCAGCTACAGCTTTAGCTTAATCAATCCCTCCGGCACGACCACCAGCTCCGCGATCACGATCGCGCTCGCCAGCGCCACCCCCACCGCCCCCGTCATCACCGCCTTCCCCGCTCAGACCGGCGTCGCCCTCGGCCTGCCCGCGACCTTCAGCGTGACTGCCACCGGCGCCGTCCCGCTCACCTATCAATGGCGGAAAAACGGCGTCGATATCCCCACCGCTACCGCCGATAATTTCCGCATCGCCGCCGTCACGACCGCCGATGCCGCCAACTACGCCGTCGCCGTCACCAACGCGACCGGCACTACCGTCTCGACCGCCGCACCGCTCTACATTGCCAACCCCTCTGTCTGGACCTGGCGTCACGCCTTGCCCTACGGCGGCCTTTGGAACCGTGCCGCCTTCGGCGCCGGTCGTTACGTGGTCGTCGGCCAGAGCGGCGCCGTCGCCAGCTCCGCCGATGGCGTCGCTTGGCAACTCGCCCCGCAGAACAGCGGCACCAGCTACACCTCCGTCATCTTCGCCGCCGGCCGGTTCGTCGCCGTCGGATCTAGCGGTTCCGTGCTCACCTCGACTGACGGCCTCGCGTGGACCCGTGCCACCGCGCCCATCAACGTCACACTCACCGCCGTCATCCACGACGGTGCCCGTTTCGTGGCCGTCGGCACCAGGGGCGCCGTGCTCACCTCCACCGATGGCACCGCTTGGACGGTCGCCGCCTCGCCCACCAACGCCAACGCCTTCACCCTTAACGATCTCGCCTTCGGCGCCGGGACCTACGTCACCTCCAGCGGCGGCATCTTCTACACCTCGCCGGATCTCGTGACCTGGACGGCCCGCACCCCCGCCACGCCCATCGTCGTCAACCGTCTCGCTTTCATCGGCGGCACATTCTATGCCGCCGTCACCGACGGTATCCTCCGCTCAGCCGATAACGGCGCCACCTGGACCCGCGCCGATTTTGACACGGTTTCATCCACTAGCTGGACCAGCCTCGCTTCCAGCGGCGCCCGTCTTGTCGCCGTCAGTAGTTTCGGCGGCATGGCCACCTCCACCGATGGTATCAAATGGCGCATCAATACCGGTGCCCCGCTCCTCGCCTCGGGCTACCAAGGGGTGGTCTTCGTCAATAACCAGTTCATCGCCACCGGCTTTGGCGGCATGATCTTCACCTCCGCCGACGGCCTCGCTTGGAACGAGCGCTTCAGCCGCCCCGCCGGCATCAACAATTTCAACGCCGTCGCCTCAGGCACCTCCGGTTTCGTCGCCGCCGGCGGCGCTGGCCAACTCGCCTCCTCCACCTACGGCGTCACATGGACGGCGCGCGACTCGGGCAGCTTTAATAATTTGAACGGTGTCGTCTTCGGTAATGGCAAATACGCCGTCGTCGGCAGCTCCTCCGGCGTAATCCTCTCCTCGGCCGACGCCGCGACCTGGACCAACATCGTCACGAGCAACGGGAACCCCCTCAATGCCATCACCCACGACGGCACCCAGTTCATCGCCGTCGGCAATGCTGGCCGCGTGACCAGCTCGCCCGACGCTCTTGTGTGGACCGAGCGCACCTCTGGTCAGACCACCATTTTCCGCGGCGTCGCCGCCAACGGCACCACTACCGTCGCCATCGGCGATACCGCGCTGCTCCTCCGCTCCGCCGACTCCGGCGTCACTTGGGCTCTCCCCACTGCCCCCCCATCTCCCGCGCTCCCGAGCACGGTCAGCCTCCGCGCCGTCACCTACGCCGCCGGCCAGTTCGTCGCCGTCGGCGACAATCTCACGGCTGGCAATCAGGCCCTCACCATCATCCTCACCTCGCCCGATGGAAACACCTGGACCCAGCGCGCCGTCCCCTACACCCAGAGCGCGCGCGCCATCACCTATAATGCCGGCCGCTTCATCGTCGGCGGTGGCACGAGCACGGTCCTCGCCTCGGCCGATGCCATCACCTGGACGGCGGAGACTTCCAATAATTTCGGCGTGATCGTCGGCCTCGCCAACTCTGACGCCGGCACCGTCGCCGTCGGCTCCGCCGGCGCGATCCAGTTCGCCAGCGCCTCCGCCGCCCCGTCCCTCACCTCCGTGAGCCCGAACGCTAGCAGCGCCGGCGCGACCGTCACCCTCGTCGGCACCGGCTTCACCGGCGCCACCGGCGTCGCGTTCAACGGCGTTGCCGCGACCTCGTTCACCGTCGTCAACGATACGACCGCCACCGCCGTCACCCCCGCGAGCTTCGCCACCGGCCCCGTGACCGTCACCGGCCCCGGCGGCACCAGCCTCCCGACCGTCGGCTACACCTTCGTCGCCGCCCCCGCCATCACCACGCAGCCCGCCTCGACCACGGTCAACGCCGGTGCCTCCGCCAACTTCATCGTCGTCGCCACCGGCACCGCGCCCTTCACCTATCAATGGAAGAAGGGCGGGGTGGACATCACCGGCGCCACGAGCGCGACGCTCCCGCTGAACAACGTCCAGAGCGCCGATGCCGCCAGCTACAACGTCGTTGTGACCAACAGCGCCGGCAGCGTGACGTCCAACATCGCCACGCTCACCGTCACCGGCAGCACGGTGCCGGTCGTCACGAGCGGCACCTCGGCCACGGCGACGGTGGGCGTCCCGGTCAGCTACGCCATCACGGCGAGCAACTCGCCCACGTCGTTTGCCGCCACGAACCTGCCGGCCGGCCTCTCACTCAACCCGACCACGGGGGTAATCAGCGGCACGCCGACGACCGCCGGCACCGCCTCGGTTTCGCTCACCGCGACCAACGCCAGCGGCACCAGCCCGGCCGTCACCCTCACCCTCACCGTAAACCCGGCCGCCTCCGCGCCAGCCAACGACCTGTTCGCCAATGGCCAGGTTGTGACGGGCAACCCCGGCACCGTCACTGGCACCAACGTCGGCGCCACCGGCGAATCCGGCGAGCCCGCGCATTGGAATTTCGACGGCACCGCGTCCTCCGTGTGGTATCGCTGGACTGCGGCGGCCACCGGCTCGGTGGTGTTCGACACGGTGGGCTCCAGCTTCAACACCGTGATGGCGGCTTACACCGGCAGCGCGGTGAATAGCCTCACGCAACTGGCGCAGAACGACGATTCCGGCGGCGCCACCAGCACCACCAGCCGCGTGGCGTTCAACGTCTCCAGCGGCACGATGTATCATATCGCGGTGGGCAGTTTGGCTAGCACTACGCGAGGCAACATCACGCTGAACTGGGCGTTCAGCACGACGCTGAACGCCTCCGCGACCCTCAGTGCCAATGCGGCCACCTATTCCGCCAGTGGCGGACAGATCGCTCTAACTGCCACGGTCGTTTACTCGGACGGAACAAACAAGGTCACGGGCGTGACAGCCACCACCGGTGGCTCCGGCTACACGAGCGCGCCGACGGTGATTTTCTCAGGTGATGGTGGCACGAGTGCTGCCGCCACCGCCGCGGTAACTGGCGGAGCTGTGACGTCGATCGCGCTGACCAACGGCGGCAGTGGATACACCACCCCCGCGGTCTCGTTTTCGGGCGGCGGCGGTTCAGGCGCGACCGCCAATGCGGTGGTGTTGTTGCCGACGGCCGCCGGGTTCTTTGTCAATCTGCCCGCGGGTTGGAGTTTCGTGAGTCAGAGTCTGCCCGTGGGAGCTTCGGCCTCGGTCTCGCCCACCGTCGGATCGGATAAACTGGAATGGGGCTTTTCGGCATTTCCGGCGACCCAGCTCCGATGGACGTTTGTCGTCTCCTACCCCGCCGGGCTCACCGGCAATAAGGTCATTTCCGTTGACAATACGCAGAGCGCCTACCGACCCGGCCCGGTGTTTCTCACCGTTCCCAGTCTCACGTTTACGCCGGCGCCGGTGACCGCGGTTCAGGCGGTGGCGAACAAGGTGCTGACGGCCACTATGGCCGCGGTGGCGTTCACGCCCGTAACCGCCGCGAACGGGACGCCGCCGTTTGCTTTCGCCGTCAGCCCTGGATTGCCGGCAGGGCTGGTGATGACCGCCACGACCGGATCGATCACCGGAACGCCGAGTGGGGCCTCAGCGTCCGCCACCAACACCGTCACGATCACCGACAGCACGAACGCGACCGCCAGCAACACCTTTAGCCTCACCGTAAATGCGGCTCTCCCGTCGACGGCCATCACGCAGCAGGCTGTCGGGCAGGTTACCCTCGCGGGCGGCAGCGCCACGTTTTCGATCATCGCTGTGGGATCCGGCACGTTGGCCTATCAGTGGTATTTCACCCCGGCGACCGGCACCACGCCTCAGGCAATTTCTGGTGCGACCTCGGCCAGCTACACGGTGAGCAATGTTCAGGCCGCCAATGTGGGCGACTACGTGTGCGTCGTGAGCAATGGTGTGACGCCCAACGCCACTTCAAACGCCGCGCAACTGAGGATCGTGACGCGGCTCGTTCGCTTCGTGAATCAAACGGCGGCGCCGGGCGCGACCGTCGTCGTGCCCATTCAGTTGGTCGCCAATGGCGACGAAAATGCGCTTGGTTTCAGCGTGGAGTTCAACCCGGCGCACCTGACCTTCGTCAGTGCGACGGTGGGGGCGCAGGCGGCGGACGCGGCCTTGAATACGAATTCCTCACAGACGAGTTCGGGCCGGTTGGGTTTTGCCATGGCCAAACCCTCCGGGGTGGTCTGGGCCGCTGGCACTCAGGAAGTCGTCAAGATCACTTTTACGCTCGGCAGCGCCGTGCCCAACGCGACGGTATCCACGCTCGCTTTTGGCAACATACCGGTGGAGCGAGAAGTTTCCTCCGTTACGGCCGAAGCGCTTCCGGCTGGCTACCAGACGGGCAGCGTGAGGGCGCTCTCGGGATTCGAGGCCGACATGAACGGGAATGGCTCCGTCTCGATTACCGATTGGGTCAAGGTTGGCCGCATCGTCGCGGGCTTGGATCCGGCACCGACTGGCGGCGAGTTGATGAAAGCGGACGGTGCCCCTCGTAGCACTCTC
>JBDNFZ010000637.1:0-3608 GCA_041689555.1 Opitutaceae bacterium
CTGAGACCGCGCCGCGCGAAAACCCAAACAACCGCGCCTCGCGATTCACCTTTCCGAGCAACCGGTCCCTCAGGATAAGCGCCGCCGTGAGACTGAAAGTGATGCCGTTGCCGCCGTAACCCAGCGCGAAAAACATGTGCGGTCTCGCGGCATGCACGCCGATGAAGGGCAGGCCGTCCGGCGTCCTCGCAAAGGTGCCCGCCCACGCGTAGGCGACCTCCAGCCCGATCTGCGGAAACCAGCGGCGGAACCGCCGCAGGAGCGCGCCCGTCTTCGCCGTCAGAAGGCGGTCGCGCGCGACGGGATCGCGGAAGGGTTCGTCGAGCCCGCCCAGCAAAATGCGGCCGTCCACCGTCGTGCGCAGATAGACGTAGGGCTCGGCCGTCTCCCAGATGAGCGCGCGGTCCGCCGGCCAGCCTGGAAACGCGGCCACCGGTTCGCTCACGAGCGCGAAGGTGCTGTGCAGCGCCGTGACCTTTTCCGGCAGAAAGGCGTCGGCCTCGTAGCCGGCGGCGATCACAAGGTGCCGCGCGCGCACCCGCGCGCCCCGGTCGGTGGTGAGCACCACGCCGCGCGCCGTGCGGCGGGTGTGCGCGACGGTCGTGCGATCGCACACGACGGCGCCGCGTGCGCGGGCGGCGGCGAGCAGACCGTGCGTGAACCGGTAGGCGTCGATCTCGGCGGCCTCTCCGCAGCGGGACAGAATCGCCGCCGTGTGGGGCAACGAGCTTCCGCGCGCGACCGCCCGGCGGTCCCACCACTCCACGGAGAATCCCGCGCGCTCGCGCGCCGCGAATTCGCGGCGGAGCGCGCCTTCATCGCGCGGCCGGCTCGCCAGCAACAGACTCGCGCGCGGGGCGAAATCCGCCTTCAGCCCGAGCCGCCGCACGAGCGCGCCGACGTGCCGCACGGCATCGCGACACGCGTGATAGCTGGCCACGGCGTCCGTTTCGCCGAGCCGGCGCGCCAGCCGGTGGAGCGGCACGTCGATCTCATATTGGAGAAACCCGGTGCTGCCGGCCGTGCGGCCCTGCGCGACATCGCGACGGGCAAGCACGACAACGCTGAAACCCGCCTCAACCACGTGCAGCGCGGCCAGCGCGCCCGTGACGCCCGCACCGATGATCACGACATCGCAGGTCGCATCGTTCTCCAGCCCGGGGTAGTCCGACGGCAATCCGTATCGGATCGGACTGAACGGCGTGGAAGACAGCAGATCCATCGGCCCGTCTGCGGATCAACGCGGAAGATCGATCTGCGCGTGATCCGTGTCCGGTTGCGAGGGACGGACGCCGAGCGCCGCTTTCGCCGCTTCAAAGAGCATGCTCACGCGACTCGAACTGCCGTCCCAATACTCCGCCCGGTGCGGCGTCACCTGCACGAGGCGCAACGCCGGGTCGGAAGGCCCGTTTGGAAACCAGACCTCGACCCATGGATTCCACAGCTCGCGCGCCTTCGCCTCGTCCTTCACGATGCGCCCGGTGCCGGAGATCGCCACGTAGACGACCCCTTTCGGATCGGCGAAGCCCAGCGACACCTCGTGCTCCGAAACGATCTCGTCCGCCTTGGCCGAATCGACGGAGGTGAAGAACCACAGTTCGTCGAGCGTTGGTTTGCGCTGCACGGCCATCGGCCGGGTGTGCAGCGAGCCGTCGGCGGCGATGGTCGTCATCATCGCGATGCGGATGTCGGCGATGAGGGTGGCGAATTTTTCTGCGGCTTCGGGGGCCGGGGTGGTCGTGGATGTGGTCATGGTGATGTGCGGGAAATTACTTCGCGGCCCCGGATGCCACGCGCCAGACGACGTTGCCCACGTCGTCGGCGACAAGGAGCGCGCCGGTTTTATCGACGGCCACGCCGACCGGTCGGCCGAGCGCCTCGCCCTCCGGGTTGAGAAAGCCGGTCAGCACGTCCTCCGGCGGCCCCGCCGGTTTGCCGTCTTTGAAAGGCACGAAGATCACTTTGTAGCCGCTCGGCGGCTTGCGATTCCACGAGCCGTGCTGGCCGATGAAGGCGCCTCCGGCGTATCTTTCCGGGAAGAGTTTCGCGTCGTAGAAAATCAGGCCGAGCGAGGCGGTGTGCGAACCCAGCGCGTAGTCGGGCTTGATCGCCGACGCGACCAAGGCCGGATTCGGCGGCTTCGCCCGCGTGTCGACGTGCTGGCCGAAATAGCTGTAAGGCCAGCCGTAGAACGCGCCGTCCCGCACCGCCGTCATGTAATCCGGCACGAGATCGTTGCCGAGTTCGTCGCGTTCGTTGACCGCGGCCCACAGCGCGCCGCTCTGCGGTTGCCACGCGAGACCGGCGGCATTGCGCAACCCCGAGGCGAAGATGCGCGACCGGCCGGTCGCCAACTCGATTTCGTGGATGCACGCGCGGCCCGTTTCGATTTCCATGCCGTGTTCGGCGATATTGCTGTTGGAACCGACGGACGCGTAGAGCTTCAGCCCGTCGCGGCTCGCGACGATGGTTTTTGTCCAGTGATGGTTGCGCGGGCCGGCGGGAAGATCGGCCACCTTCGTGCCCGCTGCGGAAATTTTAGTTTCACCCGTTTGATAGGGGAAACGCACCACGCCATCGGTGTTGGCCACGTAAAGTTGATCGCCCACCAGCGCGATCCCGAAGGGAGAATGGAGGCCCGACAAAAACACCGTGCGCGTCTCCGCCACGCCGTCGCCATCCGCATCGCGCAGGAGCGTGATCCGATTCGCGCTCGGGACGGCGGCGCCGGCCTTTTTCATCCCACGCGCCATGATCTTTCCCTTGATGCTGGCCGTCTCGGCGGGGCGCTCCGGGCCGTTGGTTTCGACGACGAGAATGTCGCCGTTCGGCAAAACATGGAGAAAGCGCGGGTGATCGAGGCCGGCGACGAGAGCGTTGACCGTGAAACCCTCCGCAGCTTTCGGGGTGGCGCCGACGGGCCAGCCGACGGCCGGAGCGATCTTGACGGTGGGAATCAACGAGTGGTCGGGTGCAGGCAGCGTCGGATCGGGTCCGAAACCCGCGCTCTCGGTCAGGGTGTTGTCGGCCCCGACGGCGACCACGGCCATAGCCAAAAACCCGAGGGTGCGCTTGAGTAACCGACGATCGGCGAGGTGAAGCGGGAAGGTCGTGATCATAGAGCGGGGTTCGATTCGGCTTACCGCCGTCGCACGGCCGGATGAGATGGTAAGCTTAGCCGATCGTTACGTAACGGCTATGGGGTCTTCGCCCACTTTTTCGGCTGGCCGTTCCTCTTGCCGCTTCGTCGCGCCTGGTTCGGAGCGCCTGCATTTGGGCGTCCTTCGGGTTTCCGATTCACGGGAGGAACGTCGTTCGCCGGGTTGTTTGCAGCCGGGTTTCCGTCTGCGCTTTTTCCGTCCGGAAAAACATTACCGGCGCGGATCGAGCCCTCGACGGTCGGATCGAACGCTCGGATGAAGCCATGGCGAAACAGATTGGCGACGGTGGCGAAAAGGCCGAATTTCGCGTCGCCGAATTTTCCCTCGAACGGAATGCGCGTGGCGACCTGGTCGCGCGCCTTGTCTTTCACGACCCACGCGGGGCCGGCGACGATCCGCTACCAGATCCGCGCGCCGATCCCTTTGTCTTTGTCTTCGAGCGTGCGA
>JBDNFZ010000638.1:0-5699 GCA_041689555.1 Opitutaceae bacterium
CCGCCGCCCCCGCCCTCCGCGACGCCGTCGCGCAGAAGATCGCCGCCGAGTATCCGTCGCTCGAGGCCATCTACAAGGACCTCCACGCCCACCCCGAGCTCTCCTTCATGGAGACGCGCACCGCCGCCCTCGTCGCGAAGGAGCTCCGCTCCCTCGGCTTCGACGTCACCGAAAAAGTCGGCAACACCGGCGTCGTCGCCGTCTTGAAGAACGGCCCGGGGAAAACCGTCCTCATCCGCGAAGATAGGGACGCCCTCCCGCTCCTCGAAAAAACCGGCGTGCCTTACGCGAGCAAAGCCGTCGTGAAAGACCTCGCCGGCAAGGAGTCGCCCGCGATGCACGCCTGCGCGCACGACGCCCACATCACGTCGCTCCTCGGCGCCGCCCGCGTCCTCGCCGCCCTCCGCACCCACTGGTCCGGCACGCTCATCCTCGTCGCGCAACCCGCCGAAGAGATCGGCGCCGGCGCCCTCGCGATGCTCGCCGACGGCCTCTACACGCGTTTCGGCGTGCCCGACTACGTGATCGGCATGCATGTCTGGGCCGGCCTTCCCGCCGGCACCGTCCATTACGTCCCCGGTCCCGTGACCGCCAACGTCGACTCGATCGATATCCTCGTGCGCGGGGTCGGCGGTCACGGTTCCCGGCCGCACATGACGAAAGACCCGGTCGTCATCGCCAGCGAGATCGTGCTCGCGCTCCAGACCATCGTTTCCCGCGAACTCGCACCCGGCACCCCCGCCGTCGTCACCGTCGGCACCTTTCACGGCGGCACCAAGCGCAACATCATCCCCGACGAGGTGAAACTCGAGCTCACCCTCCGCTCCTACGACGATGCCGTCGCCGCCCACCTCATCGCCTCGATCAAGCGCATCTCCGAACACACTGCGCGCGCCGCCGGCGTGCCCGCCGACCGGCTCCCCGCGGTCACGGCCGCCGAGACCAATACCCCCGTCTGCGCCAATGACCCAGCCCTCACCCGACGCCTCGCAGGCGTGTGGCGCGACTGGCTCGGCGAATCAGGCGTCTCCCTCGCCAAGCCTCTCACGGTCGGCGAAGATTTTGCCCGGTTCGGCCGCACCCGGCACCGCGTGCCGATCTGCCTCTGGCTCGTCGGCGCCACGCCGCCGGCGGAGATCGCCGAAGCGCACCGCACCGGCGCCATCTTGCCGGGCAACCACTCGCCGCTCTTTGCCCCGGCGCCGGAACCCACGCTCAGAGGCGCGATCACGTCGCTCAGCGCCGCCGCCCTCGATCTTTTGGCCAAGAAATGAACGGCGCAATTCCCGGTCCCGAGCTTCGGCGGCCCTTTCCGCTCGACCCTCGCGATTTTTGCTGTGTCCCGGCCCAACCACCGCATAACCCTCCCCGTGCCCACGAGATTTTCCCGCCCCTCGCCGGGATTCACCCTGGTCGAGATCATGGTCGTGGTCGTGATCATCGGCCTCCTCGTCGCTTTGGCCGTCCCCGCCATCAATCGGACCCGCGCCTCCGCCCAGGACAAAGCCGTCCTCAACAACGTCCGCATCCTCGCCTCGGCGGCCGATCAATACATGACCGAAACCGGCGCGAGCTCGATGTCCCTCGGCGATCTCGTCGGATCGGACAAATACGTGCGCGCCCTCGCCACCGTTGCCAACGAATCTTACCCCGCTGCCTTCACCCAAGGTGTGCCGCTCACCGTCTCCGGCATCGCCGGCGCGCGCACGATCACTTACGGTTTGTGAACCGAAAGACCGGCAGTCCCGACGGGGTAACAGTCCAACCCCGCAATTCTGGAATCGCCAGCTAGGCCCGGGCCTTCGCATCCTCCCCCGACTTTACCCATGATCCGCTCGCAACGGGGTGCCACCCCGCGCATCGACGCCCCCAATCTCGCCGCACTCTTTCGCATCGCCGCCGAGCGCTTCGGCCCGCTCCCCGCTTTCGCCACCCGCCTCGGCCGCGAACGTTACCATCCCACCGCCTACGCCTCGCTCTACACCCGGGGTCTCGCTGTCGCCACCGCCCTGATCGACGCCGAATTCGCCCCCGGCGCCCACGCCGCCCTGCTGGCCGACAACCGCGTCGAATGGATGATCGCCGATGTCGGCATTTTGGTCGCAGGCGGGGCCGACGTGCCGCGCGGCACCGACGTCACCGACGGGGACATCCGCCATATCCTCGCCCATTCGGGCGCGACGTTTGTTTTTGTCGAAACGCCCGCCCTGCTCGCCCGCGTGCTCGCATTGCGCGCCGCATTTCCGCTCGCGCGGCGCTTCGTCGTCCTCGCCCCGGAAGGCGCCACACTGCCGGACGGGGTCGAGTCGTTCGCCGCGTTGATCGCGCGCGGCGAAGCCCTCCGCGCGGCCGGCGATCGCCGCGCCGAGGCGCGCGCCGCCGGCATCCGGCCCGCCGACACCGCCACGCTCATCTACACCTCCGGCACCACGGGCGTGCCCAAAGGCGTGCGCCTCACCCACGCCAATCTCGTCTCCCAAGTCCGTAATCTTCCCATCCCCTTGGAGACCACCGACCGCATCCTCTCCATTCTTCCCATCTGGCACAGTTACGAACGCACCTTCGAGTTGCTCTGCCTCTCGCAGGGCGCCTGCACCTACTACACGAACGTGCGCACCATCGCGGAGGATCTCCGCGCCGTGTGCCCGACCTACATGGCCTCGGCTCCGCGCGTCTGGGAGAACCTGCACCAACGCATCCTCAACGGCGTCCGCACCGCGCATCCCATCCGGCGCGGGCTCTTCCACGCCGCGTGGTTTTGCGCCCGTCACTTTCAGACGTCGGCTTTTTTCCTCCAAGGCCGCTCGCTCGCGACCGCGCGCCGTTCGCCTTTCCTCTCCGCCTTCCTCGGCGCCGGTCACGCCGTGCGTCTCGCCCTCGTCGCCGCCCCCTACGTGATGCTCAACGCCGTCGTGCTCGAGAAACTCCGTCTCGTCGTCGGCGGTTGTTTCCGCGGCACCATCTCCGGCGGCGGGGCCCTGCCGCGCGGCGTGGACGAGTTCTTCAACTACATCGGCATTCCCGTCCTCGAGGGCTACGGGCTCACCGAGACATCGCCCGTGCTCGCCGTCCGCACGTGGGAAAACTTTGTCATCGGCAGCGTCGGTCCGGCCTTCCCCGAAACCGAGATCCGCATCACCGACCTCACCACCGGCGCCGTGCTCTACCCGGATCCGACCGATCCCGACGGCGGCCGCGGCCGTAGAGGCGAGATCGAGGCCCGCGGACCACAAGTGATGGACGGCTACTACCGTGATCCCGAACAGACGGCCCTCGTGTTCCGCGACGGCTGGTTCCGCACCGGCGACATCGGGCGCATCACCTTCAACGACTGCCTGCAGTTTCTCGGCCGCTGCAAAGAGACCATCGTCCTGCTCTCCGGCGAAAACCTCGAACCCGGCCCCATCGAAGCCCGCCTCCAAGAATCGCCCTCGATCCAGACCGCCATGATCGTCGGGCAGGATGCACACCGTATCGGCGCCCTCGTCGTGCCCGCCTTCGACTACCTCCGCACGCAGTCCGATTTCGCCGGGCTCGACGACGCCGCGATCCTCGGCCACCCCGGACTGGCCCATCATCTGGGCGCGGAGGCGAAACGCCTCGTCAACCGCGAGGCGGGCTTCAATGCCTTCGAACTCATTTCCGGCGTCCGCGTCCTCCCCAAAGCCCTCGAGATCGGCGACGAACTCACGAGCACATTCAAGCTCAGGCGCCACGTCATCACCGCCAAGTATCCCGGCCTGATCGCCGCCGCCACCGGCTCGCGCCACGACTGAGCCGGATCCATGCAGTCGAGAGCTGAGAGTCGAGAGCTGAGAGCTAAGAGCAAAACGGACCGAGAGTCCATTTGAGCCGGAGTTGCACGTCTGCCAAGCCCCTGAGGATTGTGCTCTCAGCTCTGGACTCTCAGCTCTCGACTCTCAGCTCTCGACTCTCAGCTCTCAGCTCCGAACCCTCAACTGCAGTCTGCCGACGGAGCCGACGCGCCGGGCGGGGCCGGCACCCGCCTCAACGGTTTACGCCGGAAAAGAGCCGCGCCTGGATCGTCTCGTTTTCGAAGTGCGCCCACTCGCGCCGGCTGATCTTCCGGAAATAAAGCGTGGTCAGCGTCGAGGTCAGCACGATGAAAACGATGTAGAACACCGGCAGCCACATCACCTCGCTGCGCGCCGGCTCGGCAAAACTCAGCGTGATGATCGCCAGCGCCAGCGGCCCGTTTTGGATGCCGCCCTCCAGCGCCACCGTGCGGCACTTCCGCGGATCGAGCCGGAGGACGCGGCTGAACCAGTAGCCCACCGCGAATCCCGTGAGCCCCATGCCCACCGCACCGATGTAGATTCGCCACGACGTGCCGCCGAGCAGCGCGTAATTCCGCGACACCCACGTCACCAACAGAAAGAGGATGACCAGAATCCCCACGAAGCTCCCCGTCTCCTCCGTGTTGCGCCCCCAGCGCTCGTTCTTCGCGCGGATCGCCATCCCGATACCCACCGGCACGAGAAACACCGTCAGCGCCCCGAGCAAATCCCCGTGCGGGATCCGCAACGCCTCGCTGCTGAACGGCGCGCCGAACACCGCGAGCAAGATCGGCATGCTCACCAGCGACAGCGCCGTCGTCACCGTGCTCAAAGAGATGCTCAACGCGACATCGCCCCGCGCGAAGTAGTTGAAGAGATTCGACGTCGCCCCCGAGGGACAGCACGCGACGATCACGAGACCGAGCGCCTGCGCCGGCGTGAGGTTGGCCGCATAGGCCAGCCCCACCGCCACCGTCGGCATCAGCGCCCATTGGACGGTCAGCCCCACGATCAGTGGGCGGGGACTGCGCATCGCCTGCTTGAAATCGCCCCAAGTCAGCGTGGCCCCGAGGCCGCACATGATCACGCACACCATCACGAAAAGCAGCGCCTGCTCCAGGGGGGATACCATGCCGCCAGCGTGAAAAAGGATTCTCCCCGCGGAAAGCGCGAAATCCCCCGAGGTTCGATTGTAGGTGCGAGCTTGCTCGCGATTTCCGGCCCCCCGCCCGCCGCCACCCCGCCCCCCTCATGCCTCCCGCCTCAAGCCTCCCGCCTCATACCTCATGCCTCCGACCTCCCTCCGGATTTGCCTTCCGCCCTTTCCTGGCCGTCGTTTCACTCTCCGCCCATGCTCAAGAAGATTTCCCCTCTCCGCAGTTTCTTCTACCTCGCTCTCCTCGGCGCCCTGCTCGGCACGATCGCCATCGTCGTCCGCTCCGGCATCTTCGCGCGCTCCAACCCCGGCCGCCCCATCAACTCGACCATGCGCGCCGCCCTTGCCGCCAACGCCCCCCAGCTCAGCACCGACGACTCCCTGCTCATCGCCGAGCAATACGGCTCCGCCAAGAAACTCCCCTCCGGTCTCCGCTACGTCCAGCGCGCCCGCGGCACCGGCGACGCCACCGCCCGCCTCGGCGGCGAGGTCATCGTCCACTACGAAGGCCGCCTCCTCGACGGCACCGTCTTCGACAGCTCCTACCGCCGCAACCGGCCTTTTACGTTTCGGCTCGGCCTCGGCTCCGTCATCGCCGGCTGGGACGAAGCCTTCGCGGCGATGGTGAAGGGCGAAAAACGCACCCTCATCATCCCCTATTGGCTCGCCTACGGCGACAAGGGCCGCCCGCCCAACATCCCGCCCAAGGCCACCCTCATCTTCGAGGTCGAGCTGCTCGACTACCG
>JBDNFZ010000639.1:0-2517 GCA_041689555.1 Opitutaceae bacterium
GACGGCGCCGGACTCGGTCCGCGCGAGACCGACGTAGGCTTGTTCTCCGAGGTGGAGCTCGAGGTCGCGGGTCAGGTCGAGGCCGTGGACGTGGAGCTTCAGGCCGAGCCAAGGGGACTCGCGGCGGGACCGGCCGTTGGCATGGACGCGACCGGGCGTGGGTTCGAGGTTGGTGGCGCGGGTATCGCAACGCAGATTACCCCCGGCGGAGACGAAGGCGGCGGCGAGGCGCGCGTCGAGCGCGTGGCGGCTCAGGCCGTAGGCGACGGCGGGGAGGGTTTGCAGGCGGATGAGTTGCGCGCGGTGGAACCAGGCGACTTCGCGGTGGTGGAGGGCATCGGCGAGGAAAGGAGCGAGGCCGAGACGGTCGATGGTCGCTTGCTCCAGACCCGTGATGAAATCCCCGCAGACGCGGTGCCGGGGATAGTGACCGGCCTCTATGAGTGTGACCGGAGCGCCGGCGCGGCGAAGGGCAAGGCCGAGAGAAAGGCCGGCAAGGCCGCCACCGATGATCTCGATCGGGCGGAGGGCGCTCATGGACGGCGAACGGCAACGAGGCGATACGCGCCAAGAAAGGTGGTGGTGGCGCGGCAATCCCATGCGCCGTCATCGAGGCCGAGGGCGCGGGGGAGTTCGTCGCCGCGGAAACCGGCGGCGATGCTGACGCGGGCATCGTGCAGCGTGACGGCGTGCGCGCGGAGCAGCGGGGCGATCACGGCGAAGAGACGTTGAAAGCGGCGATAGCGGGCGGGTTCGCAGGCGACGATGACCCGCGAAGAAACGCGGAGTCGGGCGCCGAGAGCCGCGAGTTCGAGTGCGGAGAAGTGATGGAAGATGAGATTGCCGAGGACGACGGGGAAGTCGGCGTAGTAAGAGAAGGCGAGCAGATCGGCCCGATGCCACTTGCGGGAGGCGGGCCATAACGCGGGCGCAGGGCAACGATCGAGGCCGTCGACGGGCAGCGGAACACCTTGAAGCGAACGGGCGAGCTCGCCGGTGCCGGCACCGAGTTCGAGGACGGGCTCGGCGGGGCGGGCCAAGGCGGGGAGGATGCGTCGGAACCAGCGGAAATTGCCCATCGCGGCGTTGATGAGGCGCAGATCGCGTCGGCTGTGTCGGGCGGCGGGGTCGTCGGACGGGAGCGCGTCGAGGAGTTCGGGTTGAAGCTGACGGACCATCGCGAGTCGAAGGTTGCCCGGCGCGCGCAGGCTGTCCAGTGTGCGTCGAAGTTAACCATGAGCAAAGTCGCGTCGCCCGTTGATCTGATCGTCCAAGCCGCCAAGGAATTCCCGCACCGTCCCTCGTGGGACGAGTATTTCATGGCGACGGCGGTGCTGCTGTCGACGCGGTCGAACTGCGAGCGTCTGCACGTGGGCTGCGTGATCGTGACCGGCGGGGCGCGTAAGCACCGGTTGGTCGCCGCGGGTTACAACGGTTTCCTGCCGGGCACGCCGCACGTCTCGCGCCCGCGCGACGGACACGAGCAGGCGACGGTGCATGCCGAGCAAAATGCGGTGGCCGATGCGGCGCGCCGCGGCAGCTCGGTCGAGGGTTGCGTGGCCTATGTGACGCACTTCCCATGCATCAACTGCGCAAAAATCCTGGCGGCGGCGGGCATCGCCGAGGTGAACTACCGCAGCGACTATCAAAACGACCCGTTGGTCGGGCCGCTCTTGGCGGATGCGGGCGTGAAGATTCTGAAACTCTGACGGGTCGCGGCGAAATCCCTTCTGCTCAATGAACCCCTCCCGTCGCAGTCGCGAAGAATCTCTGGCCGGAGCGCTGTTGCTGGCGCATCCGTCGCTCAAGGAATCGACGTTTCATCGCACGGTGGTGTTGATGTCGGCGCACTCCGAGGAAGGCGCGATGGGCGTGGTGTTGAACCGGCCGATGGGAAAACGGCTGGCGGAGCTGCAGGGCGAATTCGCGGTGGGGGCGCTGGCGAGCGTGCCGTTGTGCGACGGCGGCCCGGTCGAGAAGAAGCAGCTCGTGCTCGTCGCGTGGGAAACCCAGGAGAACGGGTTTCGACTGCATTTCGGCATCGAGCCCGGGCAGGCGGAACGACTGCGCGAAGACGATGCGGCGAGGTTGCGGGCCTATGTCGGTTATGCGGGATGGACGGGCGGGCAGTTGGAGAACGAGATCGAGCGCGACACGTGGATCGTGGTCACCGCGCCGCCGGATCTTTTCGATCTGCCGATGGACGGGAGCCTTTGGCGAAAACTCTTGGCGCGGGAGGGGGCCGAGTGGCGGTTGTTGGCGGAGGAACCGGACGAGACCGGGCGGAATTGAAGCCGATTTCGGGCGGAATTCGTCGACCAAACCGCCGCGGGGACAATTCAGTTGACAGAGGATAAAGCGGGCTCTGTTTTCACCCGTTTTATGAAAGTCGTTTCCTCAATCAAATCCGCCAAGAAGCGCCACCCGGCCTGCCAAGTGGTGCGTCGCAAGGGCAAAATCTACGTGATCAACAAGGTCGAGCCGCGCTATAAGGCGCGCCAAGGCTAACCAACCCTC
>JBDNFZ010000640.1:0-4688 GCA_041689555.1 Opitutaceae bacterium
CAGGGCACCGGACTCTACTCGATCCTCTTCGTGCCCGGCGGCCGCAGCTACGAGATCGACCATACGGACTTCAAGCGGGTTAAGCCCTATGCGGAGCGCTTCGGCGTCCAGATCGGGACGATGAAGGCGATCGACTTCTAGGTGAGGTCCGGGGCGGCTGGGGCTTCCTGCCGCAGGGTTTCGGTTGGTCCGGGGGTGGAGCGGACAGGCGGGGCGCAAGAGATATTTACCGGAACTGCGGTTGGATGCCCCGGCCACGTTCGATCCTGCTAAAGCCGTATGCCTTCCGTGCCGAGATAAGGAGGAGCAACATGCACACCTTCCCGACCACCGCCCTGTCCCGCGAAGCCATCATCACCCTTGGCTCCAAGCTGGCGCCCTCGGCGGTCATTCTCGGTCGGCTCCGCGTGGTGATGGCCGACCACAAAACCGATCTCGACGAAGTAATAGACCTCGTGCGTCTCGACCCCGCGCTCACCTTCCACGTGATCCGGATGAGCAACAGCGTTCTCTTCGGCGTGCGCGAACGAAGCGATTCCCTTGAGGGCGCCGTCGGCCGCGTGGGCTATCAGAACATTTACCGGCTCGTCGGCTTGGCCGCCACCCAGCAAGTCTGTCAGCACGATCTCCCCACCTACCGCCTCAGGTCCTCGCGGCTCTGGGAAAACGCCGTCGCGACCGCCGCCGCCAACGAAGTGCTCGCCTTGCCCGCCGGGATCGACCCCGGCCTCGCCTATGCGACCGGCTTGCTCCGCAACCTCGGCCGCGTGGTCATCGACGCGGTTGCGGCCGGCCGATGCTATCCGGGCGAGGCCGAGTGGCCGCTCGTCTCGGAGTGGGAGCGCGCGAACTTCGGGCAGACGGCGACCGAAGTGACGGCGGTGTTGCTCGACCACTGGCGTTTCCCGGCCGAGCTCGTGGACGCGGTGCGCGCGCACCACGAACCGTTCTCCGAGCCGGCTTCGAACGTCGGTGCCTGCGTCCTCAACCTTGCGTGCGGGGTTTCGGCCCGCTTCGGGCTCGATCTGCCGGGCGAAACCGGCCACTGGCAGCGCACCGAGGCGAAGCTGACCCTCGCCAACGTGACGGAACCGATGCTCGAAGACTGCACCGAAAAAGCCTGGACCCACTACCTCTCGCTTTGCGCCAGCGTGGGTTGAACCGGCTCGCTGAAGTAGCGCCGGCATCCGGCCGCAGGGTTTGTTTGGGTCGGGGGTGCGGCGGAGACGCGGGGAGGCCGAGGTTTTTCCGGAACTGCGGCAGCACGGCGCAGCCACTTTTTCGATTACGTTTCCGGCGGCGTGAAACCGCGGCGCATCACGTTCTCCACGATCACGCGCGGAAAGAGAAAATTCTCGAGGTAGCCTTTGCCGCCGGCCTTGGTGCCGCCGCCGCTCAGCTTGTAGCCGCCGAACGGGTGCCGTTCGACGAGCGCGCCGGTGATCGCGCGGTTCAGGTAAAGATTGCCGCAGGCGAGTTCGCTCTCGGCCCGCGCCAAGGCGACGGGACTGCGCGAGAAAAGCCCCCCGGTCAGCGCGTAGTCGGTGCCGTTGGCGACGGCGAAGGCCTCGTCGAGGTCGCGGACCTTGATGATCGCAAAAACGGGACCGAAGATCTCCTCGCGGGCGATGGCGTGCCCGGGCTTTACGCCGGTAAAAATGGTCGGAGGGATGAAGTAGCCGCCGCCGGCGGCGACCGCCGGAGGCACTGCGCCCTGCCACGCGAGCGTGGCCTCGCGTTTCCCGGTCTCGATCAGGCCGAGGATTTTCCGGCGTGCATCCTCGTCGATCACAGGCCCGACGACGGTGCCGGGCAGAGTGGGATCGCCGACGGGCGTCGCGGCGGCCGCCTCGAGGAGCCGGGCGACGAACTTGTCGTAGACGTCGGCGAGCACGATGAGGCGCGAAAGCGCCGAGCATTTTTGGCCGGCGAAGCCGAAGGCGCTGGCGAGCGTGGCGGGGATCGCCTCGTCCAAGTCGGCGTCGTTGTCGATGATGAGCGCGTTTTTCCCTCCCATCTCGCAGACTACCTTCTTGAGGTTGGCTTGGCCGGGGCGGGTGCAACCGGCGGCCTCCCAGATTTTCTCGCCGACGGCGCGCGAGCCGGTGAAGGCGATGAAATCGATCTGCGGGTGGGCGACGAGGTGCGCGCCCACGTCCTCGCCGTAGCCGGGAAGGAAATTCACGACGCCGGCAGGCAGTCCGGCTTCGGTGAGGATGTCCATGAACGCCGCCGCGATCACGCTCGTCTGCTCGGCGGGTTTCATGATGACGGTGTTGCCGGCGACGACAGGCGCGACGGTGAGACCGCACAGGATCGCGAGCGGGAAATTCCAGGGGGCGATGACGACGCCGGTGCCGCGCGGCGTGTGGCGGAGGACGCAGCGCTCGCCGGGGACGGCTTGGGTGACCACGGGTGTCTCAAGGCGGCGCATCTCGACGGCGTAGTAGCGGCAGAAGTCGATGGCTTCGCTTACATCGCCGTCCGCTTCGAGCCAGGGCTTGCCGGCCTCGAGAATGAGGAGCGCGTTCAGTTCCTGCCGGCGCGATTCCATGAGGTCGGCGGCACGTTCGAGGATTTTTCCGCGCGTGTCGGCGGCGGTATCGCGCCACGCGGGGAAGGCGGCGCGCGCGGCGGCGACGGCGGCATCGGCGTCGGCGACGGTGGCGCGGGCCCAATGGCCGATGATCTGGGCCGGTCGGGCGGGGTTGACGGACGGGCTGAGTTCGCGGTCGGTAATTTTTTTGCCGCCGACGATAAGCGGGTGTTTTTGCCCGAGGCGGGCGGTGACCGCCGCGAGGGCGGCGCGCAGCGCGTTACGGGCGGCGGGGCGGGTGAAGTCGGTGTTGGGGGCGTTGCGGAAAACTGCGGAGTGCGGAGCGGGGAGGGCGGAATGCGGCGCGGCGGAACCGAGCAGTTCGACGGGGTTGAGCAGGAGCTGGTCCTTGGTGGCCTCGCCCATGTTTCTGGCGCGGAGGAAACCTTCGTTGCTGGTATTCTCCAGAAGACGGCGGACGAGGTAGGCCATGCCGGGGAGGAGCTCGCCGACGGGACAGTATTCGCGGACGCGGTGGCCGCTTTTCAGCAAGGCGGATTTCAATTCGTCAGCCATGCCGTAGAGCGCTTGAAATTCATAGGCGTGCGGGTCGATGCCGAGCCGGCGGGCCTGCGCGATCACGTGGGCGCAGGAGCGCACGTTGTGTGAGGCGAAGGCGGGCGTGACGATGTCGATGTTTTCGAGGAGCAGGAGGGAGAGCTTTTCGTAGTTGGCGTCGGACTCGGGTTTTCGGGACCACACCGGGATGGGCCAATCGCGTTGTTGGGCGAGGATGGTTTCGTAGTCCCAGTAGGCGCCTTTCACGAGGCGGACACCGATGGGGCGCGAGCGGGCGCGGGCCCAGGCGATGAGATCGCGCAGATCGGTTTCACAGTCGCGGAGGTAGGCTTGGAGCGCGATGCCGATGGTCGCCTGCGGTGATGAGAGCCGAGAGTTGAGAGCCGAGGGCTGAGAGCCGGAGGAGAACTCGGGCTCTTCGAGGATAGATTTGAAAAGCGAGAGGGTGAGGTCCTTGAGTTTGTAGCTCTCCATGTCGAAGTTGATGAAGGCACCGACGGCGGCGGCGCGGCGCAGGATGGCGCGGAGACGGGGCTTGAGCGCGGCGACGGAGTTTTCGGGATCGGCGGGGTGAACGTCGGGCGTAAGCGCGGAAATCTTAACGGAGAGGTTGAGGCGCGGAAGCGGGCCGTGCGCGGTGATGTCGCTGAAACACGGCTCGGCGGATTTCGCGTAGAATGCGGAGACCGAGTCGAGGACTTCCAGGTTGCGCGCGAGGAAGGCGTCGGCCTCGGCTTCGCTGACGACGGTTTCTCCGAGGAGGTCGATGGTGGTGGCGAGACCGAGGGCGTGGTTGCGCTTGATCTGTTTGACGAGATCGGCACCGGTCTCGCCCGCCACGAACTGCGCGGCCATAGAAACGACGTTGGCCTTCACGGGTCCGGCGACGAGGCCGGGGGCGAACGAGGACGCGGCGAGTCCGGCCTTCATGGCGGGGTTCAGCTCGACGGCCTTGTCGCCGAGATATTCCCGGAGATGGCGGACGATCTCGGCGGAGGAGTGAAGCGACGGGAGGACGTCGACGAAGCGGAAGAGCTGGGCCTTGAAGGCGGGGTCCTTCATCGACCACTCCATCACCCGGGCGTAGGCGCCTTTTTTTGAAAAAATTCCCGGGGCGGGCGCGGCATCCATCAGGGCGAAGAGATTCTCGCCGGCGGCGCGGACGGTGGATTCCAGGACCGGGTCCGGGGTCAAGAACGACGGGTGGGGCATGGGGTGAATTTGTTGGCGCGAGCCTTGCGGGTCCGACTGTTCTGGCAAGGCGGCTCCGCCGGCCGCCGACCAGGAAATAAAAAAGCGGCCCCTTGCGAGGGCCGCGTAGCGAAAAGGAAAAGATCGTCCGGCTTAGCTGATGTAGCCTTCTTCCTGGTGGTCGGTGATGTCGAGACCCTGCGATTCGGCCTCGGGGGTCGGGCGCAGGCCGATGACGGCTTTGACGATGTAGGCGATCACCGCCGTGGCGACGACGGAAAGGGCGAGGGTGAGGCCGATGGCTTTGAGTTGTTCCAGCCAGAGACCGCCGTCGGTCACCAGCGCGGCCAGGCCGTTCTTCTTCGCGTAGCCGTCGCTGACG
>JBDNFZ010000641.1:0-7156 GCA_041689555.1 Opitutaceae bacterium
AACATCGACGACATCGTGGGTCTCGTGCGTCGGCGCGATTTGCTCAAGGCCAAGGCCAACGACCAGGACAACGTGCTCGTCGAGCAGCTCATGTCGGAAACCCACTTCATTCCCGAGACGGTGGTGGTGGCTCAGGCGCTGCAACTCTGCCTGAAGGTTCACACCAAGGTGCTTGTTGTCGTCGACGAATTTGGCGCGACCGCCGGCGTGCTCACTATGGAGGACATCATCGAGCACATCCTCGGCCGGGAAATTTTTGAAAAAGACGACGTTGCCGTCGACATGCGCGAGCTCGCGCGGACCCGGCAGCAACCTGTCGCGAAAGCCGGCGGCAAACCAAAGTCGGCGACCTAAACCCGGCCCCGAAGACCCATGCCTTTCGCCTACTGGGTTAACGATCTCAGCCCGTTTCTGATCCGGTTTACGGATACGATCGGCATCCGCTATTACGGATTGGCCTACCTCCTGGGTTTCGTCTCGGCCGCATGGCTTTGGGCCCGCTATGCCCGGGCCGGGCGCTCCCTGCTGCCTGCGGAGAAGATCACCGACCTGATGGTCGCGCTGGTCTTCGGCGTGCTGATCGGCGGGCGGTTGGGTTATTTTCTCCTCTATAAACCCTCGACGCTGCTGGAGGAACCCGAGGCGCTCTTCCGGGTTTGGGACGGCGGCATGGCGAGCCACGGGGGCTTCATCGGCGTCGGCCTGGCGTTGGCGTGGTTCGCCCGCGCGCACAAACTTCCGTTTCTGCACCTCGCCGATCTCATCGCCTCCACGGCCGCCGCCGGGCTGCTCTTCGGCCGGCTCGCCAACTTCGTCAACGGCGAGCTTTGGGGCAAAGTCACCGACGTCCCGTGGGCCGTGATTTTCCCGACCAGCGCCGCATCGGGCACGCCGCTTGAGCTCATCGCACCGCGCCATCCCTCGCAACTCTACCAAGCCGCACTCGAGGGCGCACTCGTCCTCGCGATCATGCAGTGGCGGTTCTGGCGAACCGATGTCGCCCGCACCCACCCCGGCCGCATCACCGGGGAATTTTGGCTGATCTACGCGGTCTTGCGCTTCATCGGCGAAATCTTCCGCGAACCCGACGCCGGGCTCATCCTCGGACTGAATCGCGGCGCGTTCTACTCGTTGTTTCTCATTCTCGGCGGTCTGGTTTTTATCGGCCTCTCGCGCCGCCCGGGCCGCAATTTGAACCGTTAGCCTCGCGCAACTGTTCCATCCCCTATGAGCACCCCGCTCCGCGTCGTCGCCATCGTTAGCACGTTTGCCGCTCTGGGCCTGGGCACCATGGCCTGGCGGCAGCACCAAGAACTCCTGTCCCTTCGCGACGCTGCGACCGTCGCCGACGAACAGGGCGCGCACAAATGGACCGGTCAGGCTCATTCAGCGGCCATCGAAGAGAAAGGCATTGTCCCCGTCGCCGAGACCGCGGTCATACCTCCGTCCCCCGGGCAGACCCCGGATACTCCCGCCCCGTCGACGAAAAAACCCGCGCCCGGAACCAAGAAAGGCCCGAGCCGGCAGGAGATCCTCGCTTTCCTAAACAATCCCGACGCGCAACGCACCCTCGCCGCCAAATTCCGCGAACAGGTTGACGCGCTTTACGGTCCGCTCTTGGCCGCGCTCGCGCTCGATCCGGCGCAACAAACCCGCCTCCGCGAACTGCTGATCGAGCGCCAGGGCGCCGTCATCGATGTCGCCGCCGCGTTGTTGGCGTCGGGCGCCAAGCCGAAGGATGCGGACCTAAATATCCTCGTGGCCGGCGCGCAGGGAGAGACCGACCAGAAGCTCCAGGCCGCCCTCGGCCCCGCCAACTACGCCCGCTTTCAGGACTACGACAACGCCCAGTTGTTTCGCGGCGCCGCCAACGAAGTCCAAAAGTCTCTCTCCAAATTCGATCTGCCCCTCACGGCCGAGCAGTCGGAAAAGTTTGCGACGGGAATGGGTGCCCTCGCGCAAAGCAGCTTCAGCCCGGCCCAGCAGCAGGCAATGCGCGCGATCACGCGCATGGAGCAATCCAAGCAAACGCTTAAGCAGGTCGAAAACGTCTTCAACGAAGCCACGTCCAAACCCGGGACGGGAAAACCCGCCAAGAAGCCCGGCCGTTGAAACGCCACGCGCCCAGCGGAGCCTTTTGACGGGTGCCGTCAGACCACGGCCGCGGCGGCCTTCACGAGTTCGACAAAGCTGCGGGCCTCGAGGCTGGCACCGCCGATGAGGCCGCCGTCGATATCCTTTTGCGCCAGCAGTTCCGGCGCATTCGCCGGCTTCATCGACCCGCCGTAGAGGATCCGGACCTTCTGCGCCAGGGTCTCGCCAAAGTGCTTCGTGAGCAGGCCGCGAATGAAAGCATGGACCTCCTGGGCCTGTTCGGTCGTCGCCACCTTGCCGGTGCCGATGGCCCAGACGGGCTCGTAGGCGATCACGACGCTCGCCGCTTGGTCTTTGCCCGTGCCTTCAAGGCCGGCTTCGAGTTGCGCCTGCACCACCTTGAGGGTCGTCCCGGCCTCGCGTTCGGCGAGAGTCTCGCCGACGCAAAGGATCGGACGGAGCTGGTGCTTCAGCGCCGCGAGCACCTTCTTGTTGATGAGCGCATCCGTCTCGCCGAAGAACGCGCGGCGCTCGCTGTGGCCGAGGATGACATGGGTGGCGAAGAGCGCGCGGAGCATCGGGGCCGAGACCTCGCCGGTGAACGCACCGCTCGCTTCGAAGTGCATGTTCTGCGCCCCGAGTTTCAACGTGGAGCCGTCGAGGGCTTTTGCGGCGCTTTCGAGCGCGGTGAAAGGCGGACACACGACGACCTCGACGTCGGACTGCTTGCCGATGGCGGCGACGAGTTCGGTGACGAGCGAGACGCCGTCGGACGACGTCTTGTTCATCTTCCAGTTGCCGGCGATGAGTTTTTTACGGGATGACATGGTGAATTGAGTTTAAGTTGGGAGTTTAAGTTGGAGAGCGAAGTCCGCGCCAAGATCGGCCTTGAACTTAAACTTCTCTCTTAAACTCGTCGCGCTTTTGGACACTCAGCTTTCCAAAAAGGCGACGCCGGGAAGCACCTTGCCCTCGAGAAATTCGAGGGAAGCACCGCCGCCGGTGGAGCAGTGGGTGACCTGGTCGGCCACGCCGAATTTTTTCGCGGCGGTGGCGGTGTCGCCGCCGCCGACGACCGTGATCGCGCCGAGCGCGGTGGCCTCGGCGATGGCGTCGGCCATCGCCTTGGTGGCACCGGCAAACTTCTCGAATTCGAACACACCGGCCGGACCGTTCCAGATGATCGTCTTCGAGGAAAGAATGGCCTCGCGATAGAGCGCGATGGACTTCGGGCCGGCGTCGAGTCCCTCCCAACCGTCGGGAATGCCCGTGGCGAGATCGGCCGGCCGGGTGTTGGCGTCGGGCGCGAATTTATCGGCGGCGATAAAGTCGACGGGGAATATCAGCTCGACGTTGCGGGCGGACGCTTTGGTCACGAGCTCCTCGACGATCTTGGCGCCCTCGGGGTCGTAGAGGCTGGCGCCGATGGGCGTGCCGCGAAGGACTTTGTGGAAAGTGTAGGCCATGCCGCCGCCGATGATGATCTTATCGGCCTTCTCGAGGAGATTTTTGATGAGCGGGATTTTGTCCGCGATCTTGGCCCCGCCGAGAATGGCGAGGAGCGGACGCGCAGGATTGTCGACGACTTTGGCGAAGGCGTTGAGTTCGGCTTCCATAAGGAACCCGGCGGCCTTTTCCGGAAGCGCGACGCCCACCATCGAGGAATGCGCACGGTGCGCGGTGCCAAAGGCGTCGTTGACGAAGACATCGCCGAGCTTGGTGAGCGAGGCGCGGAACGCGGCGACGGCGGCGGGATCGGCTTTCTTGGAGGTTCCGTCTTCGAGCTTCACCTTGCCCTCTTCCTCAATGTGGAAACGAAGGTTCTCGAGGAGGACGACGGTGCCGGGCGCAGGCTGCGCACAGGCGGCTTCGACGGCGGGGCCGACGCAGTCGTCGAGAAACGTCGCGGGCTTGCCGAGGAGTTTTTCGAGTTCGGCGGCGATCGGCTTAAGCGAGAATTTCTCGATCTTCCGGCCATCGGGCCGGCCGAGGTGGGACATGAGCACGACCGAAGCACCCTGCTCGAGGGCGAACGTGATCGAGGGGAGCGCGGCGGCGATACGCTGGGTATTGGTGATGGCGCCGGTCTTCTTGTCCTGGGGAACGTTGAAATCGACGCGCATGAGCACGCGCCGGCCGGAGAGGGCGAGGTCGCGGATGGTTTTAAATTTGGGCATGATTATGTCCTCGGAAATAAATCGCCCACGGAACACACGGAATACGCGGAAGAGAAAATCAATTCCGGGTTGTCCGTGTGTTCCGTGGGCGGGAACGGTTTGGCGCTTAAAGGGCGCCGGCGATCTTTTTGGTGAGATCGACGACGCGGTTGGAATAGCCCCACTCGTTGTCATACCACGAGATGAGCTTGAAGAACTTCGAGTTCAGCTCGATCGAGGAGCCGGCGTCGTAGATCGACGAGCGCTTGTCGTGGATGAAGTCGGATGAGACGACTTCTTCGTCGGTGTAGCCGAGGATGCCCGCGAGGTAGGTCTCGGAGGCTTTCTTGAGCGCGGCGTTGATCTCCTTGATGGAGGTTTCTTTCGAGGTTTTGAAGGTGAGATCGACGACGGAAACGGTCGGGGTCGGCACGCGAAAGGCCATGCCGGTGAGCTTGCCCTTGACCTCGGGACACACGAGCGCGACGGCCTTGGCGGCGCCGGTGGCGGAGGGGATGATGTTCTGCGCGGCAGTGCGGCCGCCCTTCCAGTCCTTCTTCGACGGGCCGTCCACGGTCTTCTGCGTGGCGGTGTAGGCGTGGACGGTGGTGAGCAGGCCTTCCTCGAGGCCGAAGCCTTCTTTGAGGAGCACGTGGACGATCGGCGCGAGGCAGTTCGTGGTGCAGGAGGCGTTGGAGATGATGCTGTGCTTGGTGACGTCGAGTTTGTCGTCGTTCACGCCCATCACGACGGTGATATCCTCGCCCTTGGCGGGAGCCGAGATGATGACCTTCTTCGCGCCGGCGGCGAGGTGGCCCTTGGCCTTCTCGGCATCCGTGAAGAGACCGGTGGACTCGATGACGAGATCGACCCCGAGCTTGGCCCACGGGAGTTCGGCGGGGGACTTGGCCGAGACGACCAGGATGTCTTTGCCGTTCACGACGAGGACGTCGTCCTCGAGCTTGTCGGGCGACGATTTCTTGGAGGAAACGGTCCCGGCGAACTTGCCTTGGGTGGAGTCGTATTTGACAAGGTAGGCAAGATTGTCGGCCGGGACGATATCGCCGACGGCGACGACGTCGAGCGTGGTGCCGAGCAGACCTTGCTCGACGAGAGCGCGGAAAACGAGGCGACCGATCCGACCGAAACCATTGATTGCGACTTTGACTGCCATGGGAGACTCCGTGTTTTTGGTGTTGATTGCTAGTTTAGGACCGAGTGGTTCCGCGCGAGCGCAGAGGCGACTGAAAGAACAGCGGGCGCAGCCGGTGGCAAGGGGTTTTGCAGGGCCAATGTGTCACACGCTTTCCCCGTCGACCCAGAGACGGCAGCCGAGCGCCGGGACCGTCAAGGTCGACTCGACCGGGGCCAGCGCCGCGTGATGCGCCGGCGAATAAAAGCGCTCTTGATCGGCCAGCTGCCGCCAAACGCCGCTCGCGGGCAATTCCTCGCCGAGGTTGAGCTCGATGTCGCCCGCAGTCGCGTTGACGGCAAAAAGCAGGCGCCGCGATCCTAACGAGCGATCGGCGTTGTAGACGACGGCGAGCGCCGGGGAGGATTCGCTGCGAAAGAAACGAAAGAAGCCCTCGGTGGGACGGCTGAAATGACGCAGAAGCCGGCCGAGTTCGCCGCGGCGAAACTCAATCCAGTCGGCAAAATAAGCATGGGTGCTCAGGTAGCGGTGGAGCCGGCGGTAATCGAGGGCGTTGAGATCGCCGCGGAGGTAGGTGTTGTTTACGCCCTGCTTGGAGCGGAGGAAGTCCTGCCCGGCGGCGAGCATCGGAATGCCGAGCGACATGAAGAGCACGGCGGCCATGAGATGGGTGCGCCGGCGGTCGTTGGCGGTGGGAGTCGCGCCATTGTTATCGGGATTCTCGGTAATGACGTCGACCCACGACCGGTCGTCGTGGGACTCGGTATAGTTGACGGTCTGGGCCGGCCATTTCGCAAAATACCAAGGCGATCCCCGGAGATGATACTCCAGGCGCTCGGCGGTGCCGCCGCCGCGCACATAGTCGCGCACGAAATCGCGGTAGCCGTCGTTCCACGACGACCAGCCCGTGTCGCGCAGCGCGCCGGCGATGTGGCCGCGAAAGCTCCACGGCTCCGCGATGAGAATCACATCGGGTTTCACGCGCTTCAACGCCGTCTCGATCTCGCGCAGCACGTCGGCGCCGAGGAGTTCGGCGAGGTCGAACCGGAACCCGTCGATGCCAAACGCCTCGATGAGATGGATGCAACTGTCGATGATCAGGCGCTTCGCCATCGCCGAACGCGCCCGCACATCGTTGCCGCAACCGCTCCAGTTGGCGAGATCGCCCGCCGCGTCCTGCTCGAAGTAATATAGACGGTCGACGAACATCAGGTGCGCCGGCACACCGACGTGGTTGTAAACCACGTCTAGGAGGACCGCCATCCCCCGACGGTGAAACGCGAGCACAAGGTCCTGCAACTCGCGCACGCCCGAAGCCCGCTCGGGCGTCAGCGCATAGCTGCTCTCGGGCGCGAACCAATTGTTCGTCATGTAGCCCCAGTGATACTGTTCGTCGGCAATATCGTCGAACTCCTGCACCGGTTGCAGCTCGACGGCGTTCACGCCGAGGTGGTGCAGGTAAAATTCCGGGCTCTCCACCCACTTGCGCAGGCCGGTGAAGCCGCGCCTCTCGGCGGGCGTGGCTTTCACCGGAGCGTTCGCCGCCAAGTCGCGGACATGCGCCTCGACCATCACCAAGTCCTGCCAAGCTGGAGTCTGAAAGCTCCGATCACCCTGCCCTATCCAAGCCCGGTCGAGGACGATGCCCGGACCCGAATGACGGACGGTCGCCAATGCATAAGGGTCGAGCACCCGCATTGTCGGATCAAACCGCCCGGGTCCGTCGCGCACGCCGTCGATCTCATACCAATAA
>JBDNFZ010000642.1:0-2181 GCA_041689555.1 Opitutaceae bacterium
AAGAAAACCGGCTTCACTTCCCGTTTCACCCCGGCGCGAGACGGCGAGGAACCCGGCCTTGACAGCGGGTGGCGGGCTCGCGAATTTCTTCCCCTCTGCACGGCGGCCATAGCTCAGTTGGTTAGAGCACAAGATTGTGATTCTTGGGGGCGCGGGTTCGAATCCCGTTGGCCGCCCCATTTTTTCCCCTCTGAAAACGCGATTTTCAGGGCGGGGGCCGGATCGAACGCAAATTGGTCGGCTTGCTAGCTCACCGATGCTTGTTTTTGGGGTCGGTGTTCACATGGTCCGTCTGCGTCTTGTCATTTTTAACATCGCCCATGGGCGCGGACTGACTCCGATCCAGGGTTTTACCTCGGCGCGAAAGTTGCGGCTCAACCTGCGGAAGATCGCCGCGCTGCTGGAGAAATTGAAACCGGATGTGGTGGCGATGCAGGAAGTGGACGAGCGCTCGCGGTGGTCGGGCAACTTCGATCATCTGGACTACCTGCGGGTGCACGGGGCCTTTCCGCATTCGGTTTTCGGCATCAACAACCGGCGGCACGGACTGTTCAACCTGTGCTACGGCAACGCGCTGCTTTCGCGTCACACGATCCTCCATGCGGAAACGGTGGTGTTCGGTCGCAGCTCGGTGGGCGAGAAAGGATTTTTGTTCACCGAGATTGAAATCGAGGGGTGCTGCGTGCCCGTGGTGAATCTGCACCTGCACTACGGCTCGCGCGCGCAGCGGCTGCGGCAGATCGATCGCTTGCTGGCGTGGCTGCGCGACCAGCATCGTTTGCGCGGCGGAGGCTGGACCGTGGCGCCGATCATCTGCGGCGATTTCAACACGCCGACGGGCGACGATGCGACGGCGGCGTTGTTCAGTCATCTTCTCGATTACGGGGACTACGAATTGCATCCGAAGTTGACGCCCACGTTCCCTTCGCCGATGCCGCGATGGGCGCTGGATTTCGTGTTTTTGCCGGCGGGCTGCAAGCTCGTGAGCTGCGAGGTGGTCAAGACGATGTTGTCGGACCACCGGCCGGTGTTGGTCGAGGTGGAGATCGAGCACCCAGCGGAGGCGCCGGGGCTAGCCCGACTTCCGCGAGCGGAGGTGGGTTTCGGTTATTTTCGGGGTGTTTGGCGGCGCAAGTGATCGGTCCGGTCCAGTCGAGGTTTTCTTAAGGGCGTGTATAGCCGGTCTTGAGATTTCCGGATTCCGGATGAAGCCGGGATCACGAACTCGGAATCGCCCGGACTCGCTTCCGGTTTCACCCCGGACGAGGCGGGGTTGAAGTTTCGCTTTGCGCCGGGGGTAAGATTTTGCGGCGATGGCAATCCCATGTCCCGTATCGCCCTCGCTTTCGACCGTGCCCGTGAACAGAACCGCGCGGCTTTTGTCGCCTACCTCTGCGCGGGCGACCCGGATTTCGACACTTCGCTGGCCGCCTGCCGGGCGTTGATCGCCAGCGGAATCGATGTCTTGGAGCTCGGCGTGCCGTTTTCCGACCCGTTGGCGGACGGTTTGACCAATCAGCTCGCGGCGCAACGGGCGTTGGAAAGCGGGATGACGGCGGCGAGAGTTTTTGAACTCATGCGGCAAATCCGGGCCGAGAGCGAGGTCGCGGTGGTGTTCTACACCTATTTCAATCTGGTTTTTTCCAATGGCATTGATGGCTACGTTTGCGCCGCCAAGACGGCGGGCGTGGATGGAATGCTGGTGCTTGATCTGCCGCCCGAGGAAGGCGCCGAGTTTACCGAGTTGGCCCGCGCGCACGGGATCGACACCGTATGCATCGTGGCGCCGACGACGCCTCAGGCGCGGATCGCCAAGAGCGCGGCGGCGACGACCGGGTTCATCTACTATGTGTCCCGGGAGGGAGTGACAGGCGTGCGCGCTCAAGCGGCGGTCGGCGTGCCCGAGGCGGTGGCGCGAATCCGGGCGCACACGCGGCTGCCGGTCGCCGTCGGCTTCGGGATCGGCACGCGGGCCCAGGTGGCGGAGGTGGCGGCACACGCCGACGGCGTGGTGGTGGGCAGCGCACTGGTGAACGTGATCAGCGATAACCTGACGACGAAGACCAAGATCGCTCCCGCTCTGATCGCACGGGCGACCGAATTGGTGGCGGGCACCCGGCGTTGAGCGGTGAATCGGCACGATCCGCGCCTTTTCATTTGCCCTGATTGAACCGAGGAGGT
>JBDNFZ010000643.1:0-1670 GCA_041689555.1 Opitutaceae bacterium
ACCGGCAACCGCCTCTTCGCCCTCGACCCGCAGACCGGCCGTCCCGTCACGAGCTTCGGCGAAGACGGCTCCGTGTCCCTCGGCGTCGGCCTCGATCTGGAGGGCTCGCCGAAAATCGGGCTCAATACTCCCGGAGTCATCTACCGCGATCTCCTGATCATCGGCGGCTTGGGCGGACCCGGCGCCGTGCGCGCGCTCGACGTGCGGACCGGAAAACTCCGGTGGATTTTCCACCTTATACCGCGCCCCGGCGAAGTCGGCCACGACACCTGGCCGCCCGAGGCCTACAAGACCGCCACCGGCGCCATGCCTTGGTCCGGCCAAGCCCTCGATGAGAAACGCGGCATCGTCTACGTCGCCACGAAAACCGCCGAGCCCGATTTCTACGGAGCCGAACGCCACGGCGACAACCTCTTCGCCAACTCCCTCGTCGCCCTCGACGCCGCGACGGGCAAACGCCTTTGGCACTACCAAATCGTGCGTCACGATCTCCTCGACAAAGACCTCCCGTGCGCGCCCGTCCTCCTGACCGTCACGCACGGCGGCAAGAAAATCGACGCCGTCGCCCAAGGCACTAAGCACGGATACCTGTTTGTGTTCGACCGCGTGACCGGCGCACCGCTCTGGCCCATCGAGGACCGGGCTGTGCCCGCCTCGGATCTGCGCGGCGAAAAAGCGTCTCCCACCCAACCGTTCCCGACCAAGCCCGCCCCGCTCATGCGCCAGCATTACGGCGAGGCGGATGTTTCGACGATCTCGCCCGAAGCGCGCGCGCTCACTTCGGATCGCATCAAGATTTCACCGAACTTCGGCCCCTTCCCCGCCCCGAGTTTGAAAGAGACGATTATGTTTCCCGGCTTCGACGGCGGCATGGAGTGGGGCGGCGGCGCGGCCGATCCCGACGGCATCTACTACGTCAATGTGAACGAGATTCCGTGGATTCTTCAAATGGTCGGGACCCGCCGCCCCGACGGCACTCCCCTGCCCCGCGGCGAACGCGACTACCTCATCCACTGCGCGGCTTGCCACGGGATCGACCGCGCCGGCATTCCCGCCGCCGGCTTCCCCTCGCTGCTCGACATCGCCACCCGCCGCACCCCGGAAGAAATCATCCGCATCACGAAGCACGGCTTCGGGCGGATGCCCGCCTTCGACCGCATCCCCGAACCGCAACGCGAAGCCATCCTCGCCTACGTGCTCGGGCAAAAACCCGCCGCCGGCAACCGCCCGGACGGAGCCGCGCCGGCTGCCGACGATTCCGCCAAGAAAACTCCGCCCTACGCCTTCGGCGGCTTCCGCCGTTGGACCGACCAAGCCGGCTACCCCGCGATCAATCCGCCTTGGGGCACGCTCAACGCCGTCGATCTCAATACCGGAGAGCTCAAGTGGAAGGTGCCGCTCGGCGAGTATCGCGAATTGACCGCCCGTGGCATCCCGCCCACCGGCACGGAAAACTACGGCGGCCCCGTCGTCACCGCCGGCGGGTTGATCTTCATCGCGGCGACCGCCGACGAGACGATTCGCGCCTTCGACAAAGACACCGGGAAAATTCTCTGGCAGGCTACCCTGCCCTTCGGCGGCAACGCCACGCCGAGCGTTTACAGCGTCGGAGGCCGCCAGTTTCTGGTCATCTCCGCCGGCGGCGGGAAATCAGGCCGCCCCGACGGCGG
>JBDNFZ010000644.1:0-1827 GCA_041689555.1 Opitutaceae bacterium
CCGCACGCTCACGCGCCGGCCAATCTGGCCCTCGAGCTGGAGGATCGCGCTCGCCGTGCGTTTGCGGAAACCGCCGTTCGGCCCGTTGAGATTAAAATCCGCCAGCGGCCGATACGGTCCGAGGATTTTTCCGGTCGCCGTCGCCCGGTATTCGGGCAGCCCGGGCGCGAGGTTCGCCGCGCGTTCGTCGTAGTCAAGCTGCACCATCGCGCTCCACCCCCGGTTAAACTTCCAGACGACCGCACCGCTCGCGAAACGCCGCCGGCTGTAGGCGAACGCCTCCGGCCCCGCGCGCTGCCCCACCCCGGCCGCCAGCCGATGCCACGCGCGCTTCGGCACGGCGATCCCCGAGACCTCGAAGCCCGCGCTCTGCTCGCGACGGCTGGTCGCTCCAAGTTCAAAGCGCGATCCCTTCCGGCCGCGCGGACGCGTCGTCAGCGAGTTCTGGATGCCGCCCGGCGCGGCGCGACCGACCACCGGGGTAAGCGGGCCGAGAATCATCTCCGAGCCGCCGGGGTTGAGGATCTCGGGCAGGCCGACTTGGGTGAAACCGTTGCGCTGCCGCGGCGTGGGAAATCCCTTTAGGTTGACGCGATTCACCCCCGCCGCGCTGTCCACCGGCGGCGCCGCGTTGATCGCCGCGAGTTCCGTCCCGATCTCGTCGAGCGCGTTCTCGTCGACCGTCTCGGCCATGATCAGATCGTTGGAAAACGGCGACTCTGTGCGCTCCACCTCCGGTCCGGCCATGCCCGTCGGGTCGACCGTTTCATCAAAGAAATCGCCCGCCACCCGAAACGCCCGCAGCTGGATCGGCTGGTCGGCCGAGGGCGCGCCGACCGGCGGCAACAACGGCCGGAGCGGCTGGATCGTCGGCAACGTCTGCGCGCGGAGGCCGAGCGTCAGCGCCGCCAGCGCAATGACGACCCGTCTGGTGCAAAAGCTACGGAGGCGTGATAACAAGAGGCTGGATTGCGCGAACAAAATGCATTCGTTTCAACCTCCAAGCTCACCCGCCCTCTTTATTCCATGCCCGACGAAACCCGTTCCCGCCGCCTCACGCTGTTTTTCGCGCAGGTCTTCATCCTCGCCGTGCTGGTCGCGTTGCCGTTCGTGGTGCCGCCCGACGGCCGCGAGCGCGCCTCGCTGGCGCAGTTCGCCGGCCGTTTCCACCCGGTGCTCGTCCACCTGCCCATCGGCCTGCTCGTGCTCCTGCCGATCTTGGAAATCCTGGGCCTGCTCCACGTTTGGAAACATCTCCAGAAATCCGCCGGCTTTGTCCTCGGGCTCGCCACGCTCGGCGCGCTCGGCGCCACCTTCGCCGGCTGGTTGCTCGCCTGGAGCGGCGGCTACGAGGGCGAGACGGTGATGAACCACCTTTGGGGCGGCGTCGCCCTCAGTGCCGCCTGCATTGTGCTGACTTGGCTTCGCCCCGGCTACATCGCGGGCGACAGCGTGCTCATCGTTCGCCTCGGCTACATGCCCATGCTCTTCGCCACCCTTGGGATCATGGGGTGGACCAGCCACCAGGGCAGCGTCATCACCCACGGCGACGACTACCTCACCAAGCACATGCCCGCCGGCCTCCGCCAATTCCTCGGGATAAAGTCCGCGACCCCCGTAAAAGCCCCCGCCCCCACCGCCGACGCCACCCCCGTCGCCCTACCCCCACCCTCTTTCTTCGTCAGCCAGATCAACCCTGTTTTGGAGAAACACTGCGTCGCCTGCCATAAACCGTCGAAGATCAAAGGCGGACTCCGCATGGACACCTACGCCCTTCTCATGGAAGGCGGCGACAGCGGCCCTCCCGTCATCGCCGGCTCCTTGGAA
>JBDNFZ010000645.1:0-1962 GCA_041689555.1 Opitutaceae bacterium
CACCGTCGAGGCTTGGCGTTGGTCGAGCCGCACACCCATCGCGCCCATCGTCAACATACAGTGCGAGGCGTCTTCAAGCCGACCGTCGCGCATGAGAAACGTCCCCGGCGCACCGTAGCCCAGCAGCGCCCAAAGCTCTTCAGTGATGAACGGGATGACCGGATGGAGCAGCAGCAGGGTTTGCCGCAACACGAGGTCTTGGATCGCGAGGCAATTGGCCTTGGTGCTCGGGTCTTGGAGCTTCGACTTCGACACTTCGACATACCAGTCGCAAAAATCATTCCAGAAAAACCCATACATCGCCTGCACCGCCGCACTGAACTCAAACCTCGCGAAGCACAGATCGACCTCACGGGTCGTCACCATCAGGCGCTCGAGGATCGCGTGGTCGTCGGCGTCGAACTTGTCGCCGTCGAGCCGGGCCGAGATCGCCGCGGTCGACGAATTGTCACCCATCGGGCCGCTCATCTGGCGGAAGCGGCTGGCGTTCCAAAGCTTGTTGCAGAAATTTTTCCCGCCCTCGATACGGTCTTCCTGAAAACGAATGTCCTGCCCCTGCGGTGCGATCGAGACGATCCCGAAGCGCAGCCCGTCGGCGCCGTAGCTGTTGATCAGATCGAGCGGGTCGGGCGAGTTGCCGAGGGATTTCGACATCTTGCGACCCTGCTGATCGCGAATGATACCCGTGAAATAAACATCCTTAAACGGGATGCGTTTCTCCAGCGGCTCGCCCGGATGCGTGAACTCGAGCCCCGCCATAATCATGCGCGCGACCCAGAAAAAAATAATGTCCGGCCCCGTCACGAGCGTGCTCGTCGGGTAAAAATAGTCGTAGCCCGAAGCGCGCATTTTCTCCGCGTCGGGCCAGCCGAGCGTCGCAAAGGGCCAGAGCCACGAAGAAGCCCATGTGTCGAGCACGTCGTCCTCCTGTGTCCAGTTCTCGGGATCGGCCGGGCCGGCGAGCGAGATGTGGACTTTCGTCGCATCGCGCAGATCGGCCTCGGTGAGTTGCTCCTTGTCGATGCCCTTGCGATACCAAACCGGAATGCGGTGCCCCCACCACAGCTGGCGGCTGATGCACCAGTCCTGGATATTCTCGAGCCAATGGAGGTAGACTTTGCTCCACCGTTCGGGGTGAAACTTGATGTGGCCGTCGCGGACCGCCGTCTTGGCCTCTTCCACGCGGGGATAACGCAGCCACCATTGCCACGTCAGGCGCGGCTCGATCGGCACATCGGCCCGCTCGGAGTAGCCGACGTTGTTGGCGTGGGCTTCCTCGGCCACGAGGGCGCCGGATTCCTTGAGCAACTCCGCCGCCTTCTTCCGGCCGGCAAACCGGTCCATCCCGGCGAGTTCGCTGCCCGCGAGGGCGTTGAGCGTGCCGTCGGCGTTGAGCACGTCGATGATCGGGAGCTTGTGGCGGGTGCCCACCTCGAAATCGACCTTGTCGTGCGCCGGCGTGATCTTGAGCGCGCCCGAGCCGAACTCGCGGTCCACCGCCGCGTCGGCGATGATCGGAATCGCGGCGCGGTTGAGCGGGCGCCACACGGTCTTGCCGACGATTCCGGCATACCGCGGGTCCTCGGGATGAACCGCGATCGCCACGTCGCCGGGAATGGTCTCGGGGCGCGTCGTCTTCACCTCGATAAACGTCCCGGGCGCGTCGGTCAGCTCGTAGCGCACGCGGTAGAGCGTGCCGTTCGCCGGTTTCATGATGACCTCTTCGTCGGAGAGCGCCGTCTGTGAAGCGGGGCACCAATTGACCATGCGTTTGCCGCGATAGATGTTGCCGCGTTCGAACAGCTTCACGAACACGCCCAGCACCGCCTGGGAGTAGTGCGGATCCATCGTGAATTGCGTGCGGTCCCAGTCGCAGGAAGCCCCCAGTCGGCGGAGCTGCTCGAGGATGATGCCGCCCTTTTCCTCGCGCCACTCCCACACTTTCTCGAGGAACTTTTCCCG
>JBDNFZ010000646.1:0-5856 GCA_041689555.1 Opitutaceae bacterium
GCAGAACCCGGGCCAGTTCTTTGCAGTGTTGACGGTCCACTTCCCTGAGATCGCAGGCGGACTGCAGGTTAAGCCAGTTTCGCGGATCGACTTTGAAGAACCGGCCGAGGCGGGCGGCGGTGTCGGCGGTGAAGGAACGTCGGTCGGCGAGGATTTCGCTGGTTCCGTTTGGCTTCCAAGATGAGACGAACAACGGCTTTTTGTAGGAGCCTGCTTGTGGGCGATTTCACCCGCGCCGAGTGGCCACATTCCGAATCGCCTGCAAGCAGGCTCCTACCTCGCGGCCCGTCTCGTTTCAGCTTTAACGCGAACCGGAACGAGGCGGCTTTGCGGAATACCGGCGGCTTTGGCGACGGCGAGCTGGGTGATGCCCAAGGGCTCAAAAAATTCGTTGCGCAGGATGCGGCCGGGGTGGGTGAGGGAGGCCGGGACCACGGCGGGATTTTTCATGGCAGATCGATTTGGCCGACTTCGCGCTTTCTCGATTCAATTTTCCCAATCGATTAGTCTCAGCCCCGGAACGCGGCTGAATTCACGGGTGTTGTGCGTTATCAGGGTCAGGTCGTGATGGAGGGCGATGGCGGCGATCTGCAGATCGTGCGGGCCGATCAGCGAACCGGTGCGTTCCGACTCACAGCGGATCCCGGCACACCGGCGAGCGCAGGCATCGTCGAAGGGCAGCGATGTGAAAGGCGCGAGAAACAGTTCCAGCTTTGCGTGTTCGCGCACGGAGTCGGAACTGCGTTCAGCACCGTGGTGCAGCTCATAAACAATCACCGAACACAGCACCATCTCGCTCACCCTGGTCGCGTGCCACCGGGCTATCAGCTGCGGACTGCGCTGACGCAGCAGGGTGATGCAGGCGTTGGTCTCCGGCAGAAAGCTCATCCGAGCGACAGGCGTTCCTCAATGTTGCCTTGAGGCGGGCGGCGGAGTTCGGGCATAGAGCCGGCGATGCGCTCGAAGTAGCCTTTGGGCCAGCCGTTCCCATCCACTTCGCCCGCCGCGGCCAGCGGCGTCACGCGAACGACTACAGACACCTCGGCATTCGAAACGCCGACATTCAGGCTCAGGTTGAGCACGCCATCCGGGGTGGTGTGCCCGCAGGTCTCGATGGTTTCGATCAACATGTGCCCAAGGTAGGCGGGGCGCGGTTTGATCGCCAGCTTGGAATTGGAAGGCGGTGATTGCCGTGTGTTTTTAGCGGCAGTTGGCGAGCGCCCAGCGCGGGCGTGACTCAGCGGGATCGACGCGCGAAGTGCCTGAAGAAGTGAGACATAGTGGCAACTTGGCGAGGCCTACGGGGCGATGCTTTTAAAGGCGAAGGCCGACTCGGTCCGATGGCGAGAGGGGCGGCTTTCGACCACAAACCACAAAGCCAGACCCCTTCCGGCGGTGGCGAGAGAGGCGGCTTTCGACCACAAACCACAAAGCCAGACCCCTTCCGGCGGCCTTGGATCGCGCTTTCTCAGGCATGCGCTGAATCGTGCGAGTTCCTCAAGCGGCGTAAGATTAGGGGTGGGCATTATAGAGCATGTGATTGTCGAACAGTGCTATTCGCCCGAACTGAGTGTGGCTTTTGCTGGAATGGAGTCACTTGTGGCAGGCGGAGCTGATCTGTTCATGGCGAGTTGGTTGATTGCCACAATGAGGCTTTTGCGGCGAGTGCAGGTTCCGCGCAATGCTGCACCCGTTGGGTGGGATGGAGAAAGCGCGTTGGGGTCAACGCGCTCCACCTCAACTCAGCGTCACGCCCTTGGCCTTCAAGGCGCGGAGGAGGGCGTAGGCCATGTCGCTCGGAGTGGCGGCGATTTCTATGCCGCATTCCTTGAAGGCGGCGATCTTGGCGGGGCGAGGACATCATAACGGTTTCGACAGATTAGGCCACACGCGGGACGGGCAGAACCCGGGCCAGTTCTTTGCCGTGTTCACGGTCCACTTCCCTGAGATCGTAGGAGGCCTGCAGGTTGAGCCAGTTTCGCGGATCGACTTGGAAGAACCGGCCGAGGCGGGCGGCGGAGTCGGCGGTGATGGAACGTCGGCCGGCGAGGATTTCGCTCAGGCGGCTTTGCGGAATGCCGGTGGCCTTGGCGGCCGCGAGCTGCGTGATGCCCAAGGGCTCAAAGAATTCATCGCGCAGGATGTGGCCGGGGTGGGTGAGGGAGGCGGGTTTGGTCATGGTCGGTTCCTCTCTTAGTGATAATCGGTGATTTCTACGTGACTCGCATCGGTGCCCGTCCAGACGAAGCAGATGCGCCACTGGTCGTTGACGCGGATACTATGCTGACCTGCCCGGTTGCCGCGGAGTAATTCGAGCCGGTTGCCGGGCGGAACACGCAAGAATGCAAGCTCCACGGCGGCGTCGATAAGTTGGAGTTTTGTGAGTGCGCGCTTTCGGATGTCGGGTGGCAAACGACGCGACCTCGTGCCCTGCCAGAGGCGCTCGGTTTCGACGTTGGCGAAGCTGACGATCACGCCTTGGCGATGCCCTGAAAAAATTATTCGTCAAGCGGATAGCCGCAGGCAGGGCGTCCTTGGTATCGACTTTACGTATCGAGAGGCGGGAGAGACTTACGACCGGAACAGAATGAATCGTTCGCGCGTTCCGCGACGTCGAACGAGGTGATCTTTCAGAAGCTTTCTCAGGCGCTTAACCCCTCTGACTTCCGGGAGCGCGTTGGGACTCAACGCGCTTCACCTCAGGACAGCGTCACGCCCTTGGCTTTCGCGGCGCGGAGGAGGGCGTCGGCCATGTCGCTCGGGGTCGCGGCGACTTCGATGCCGCACTCTTTGAAGACGGCGATCTTGGCGGCGGCCGTGTCCTCGGCTCCACCGACGATCGCGCCGGCGTGGCCCATGCGGCGGCCCGCGGGCGCGGTCGCTCCGGCGATGAAGCCGGCGACGGGCTTGGTGCAGTTGGCTTTGATCCAGCGCGCGGCTTCGACCTCGGCGTTGCCGCCGATTTCACCGATCAAGATGATGCCGTGCGTCTCGGGGTCGGCGTTGAAGAGTTTGACGACGTCGAGGTGGTTGGTGCCGTTGACGGGGTCGCCGCCGATGCCGACGCAGGTAGTCTGGCCGATGTTTTTCGAGGTGAGCTGGAAGACGGCTTCGTAGGTGAGGGTGCCGGAGCGGGAGACGACGCCGACGTGGCCTTTTTTGTGAATGTAGCCGGGGGCGATGCCGATGCGGCAGCCGCCGGAGGAATCTTTGCCGGTGCCGGGCGTGACGATGCCGGGGCAGTTGGGGCCGACGAGGCGGGTTTTGCTGCCGGTCATGGCGCGTTTCACGCGGATCATGTCCTTGATCGGAATGCCCTCGGTGATGGCGACGGCGAGGTCGAGGCCGGCGTCAACGCACTCGAGGATGGCGTCGGCGGCGAAGGGCGGCGGGACGAAGATGACGGAGACGGTGGCGCCGGTGGCCTTGGCGGCGTCGGCGACGGAGTTGAAGATCGGGACCTTGTGCGTGCCGTGCTCGAAGAAGAGACCGCCCTTGCCGGGGGTGACGCCGGCTACGACCTGCGTGCCGTAGTCGAGGGAGAGCTTGGCGTGGCGGCCGCCGAAGTCGCCGGTGATGCCTTGGACGATGATCTTCGTGGTGGGAGTGATGAGGATGGCCATGAGAGGAGCGGATGGGCTGAGAGCGAAGAGCTGAGAGTCTAAAGCAAGATAGTTAAGATTGGCTGACGCTTGGAGCTGAGCTCTTGGCTCTGGACTCTCGGCTCTCAGCTGCTCGTGGCATCACGCCACGAGCTTCACGATTTTCTGCGCGGCGTCGGCCATGGTGTCGCCGGAGACGAGGGCGAGGCCCGAGGCGGCGAGGGTTGCTTTGCCGGCGGCGACGTTGTTGCCTTCGAGGCGGACGACGAGCGGGAGCTTGAGGCCGACTTCTTTCACCGCCTCGACGATGCCGGTGGCGATGACGTTGCAGTCCATGATGCCGCCGAAAATATTAACCATGATCCCCTTCACGTTCTTGTCGCCGAGGATGATTTTGAAGGCCGCGATGACCTGGTCCTTGGAGGCGCCGCCGCCGACGTCGAGGAAGTTGGCGGGGGTGCCGCCGTAGTGCTGGATGATGTCCATCGTGCTCATCGCGAGGCCGGCGCCGTTGACGAGGCAGGCGATGTTGCCGTCGAGGGCGATGTAGCTGAGGGAGAACTTGGAGGCCTCGATCTCCTTGGGGTCTTCCTCGTTGAGGTCGCGGAGGGTGACGATCTCGGGGTGGCGGTAGAGGGCGTTGGAATCGAAGGAGACCTTGGCGTCGAGGGCGAGGACGTCGCCGGCGGGCGTGGTGATGAGGGGGTTGACCTCGATCATGGCGGCGTCGGTTTCCCAGAACATCGTGTAGAGGCTGCGGATGAGCTTGGCGGCGTTCTTGGCTTCGGCGCCGGCGAGGCCGAGGCGGGTGATGAGGTCGCGGACTTGGAAATCGGCGAGGCCGTAGGCGGGATCGACGAGGACGCGGAAGAGTTTTTCCGGTGTGTCGTGGGCGACGGCCTCGATGTCCATGCCGCCCTCGGTGGAGGCGACGATGACGGGCCGGGAGGAGGCGCGGTCGAGGAGGATGGCGAGGTAGTATTCCTTCTTAATCTCGCTCGCGACGGTGAAGTAGACGGTCTGGACCTTGCGGCCGGCGGGGCCGGTTTGGGCGGTGACGAGAGTGTTGCCGAGCATCTTGCCGGCGAGCTCGCGGGCGTCGGCTTTGGTTTTGCAGAATTTGACGCCGCCTTTGAAGCCGTCGGTGAAGGTGCCTTTGCCGCGGCCGCCGGCGTGGATCTGGGATTTCACCATGGTCGGGCCCTCGGGAAGGTCGGCGAGGGCGGTGATGAAGCCTTCGGGGGTGGTGGCGGTGGCGCCTTTGGGCACGGCGACGCCGTATTTTTCGAAGAGAGCCTTGGCCTGATACTCGTGGATGTTCATACGGAGATAGACGGAAGGTGTGGCAGAACCGCACGGTCGCTGGCACGCACAAAAGCGGCGGGAGATGAAAACGGGGGGGCGGGAAAGGGTGCATCTGCCGGAGTTGAACGCTCGGAGTTGGTGATGAATCGCACTTGGATATGCAGGCCGCTCGCTCGCAGCGCTCTGCGACCGGAGCGCTCGCAAGTGATCGGAGCGCTCGCGAGCGAGCCGCCTACCGCCTACCGGCAGATGCGCGCGGTGGGAAAGGGTGCATCTCCGAGTTGAACGAAGCCGCACCCGCCGTTGTAGGCCGCTGGCTTGCGAGCGCTCGGAGACCGGAGCGCTCGGCTACCGGAGCGCTCGGCGAGTGATCGGAGCGCTCGCAAGCGAGCTGCCTACCTCCCGCCGACAGATGCGCGCGGCGGGAAAGGGTGCATCTCCGAGTTGAACGAAGCCGCAGCGCACCCGCCTTTGTAGGTCGCTCGCTTGCGAACGCTCGGCGACCGGAGCGCTCGCGAGTGATCGGAGCGCTCGCGAGCGAGCTGCCTACCTCCCGCCGGCAGATGCGCGCGGTGGGAAAGGGCGGATCTCCGAGTTGAACGAAGCCGCCGCGCACCCGCCGTTGTAGGCCGCTCGCTTGCGAGCGCCCGGCGACGGGAGCGCTCGGCGAGAGATCGGAGCGCTCGCGAGCGAGCTGGCCTACCGCCTACCGGCAGATGCGCTCGTCGGGAAACCGGGCCGATGCGAGGGGTTGCCTTCGGTCCGAGCGGCCACACGCTCCGGGCTTATGGAATCTTTTGAAATCATCCGCGAAGTCCTGAAGAAAACCAGCGCGAAGCAGGTCGCGGCCGATCTGCAGCTCTCGCTCTCGCTGATCTACAAGTGGGCCGAGGTGCCCGAGGGCGACCCGTCGAGCAGCACCAACAACCCGCTCGACCGGGTGGGCCAA
>JBDNFZ010000647.1:0-5702 GCA_041689555.1 Opitutaceae bacterium
AGACCGAAATGGAGGCCATCAAGGCCGAACTCGAGGCCGAGTGCGCCACCAAGGACACCGAGATCGGCGAACTTAAATCCGAGACCGACACCAAAGACACCGAGATCGCCGCCCTCAAGACCGCCGCGACCGACCGCAAGACCGAGATGGAGGCCATCAAGGCCGAACTCGAAGCCGAGTGCGCCACCAAGGATACCGAGATCGCCGAGCTAAAATCCGAAACCGATACCAAGGACACCGAGATCGCCGCCCTCAAGGTCACCTGCAACGAGCGCGAAGCCCTCATCATCACGCTCGACGGCCACGTGAATGAATTTCAGCGCATGGTCGGCGAACTCAACACGGCCCACGGCGAAAAAGACCGCCACATAGCCGCGCTCGGCGACGCCCGCGCCGCCGCCGAGGCCGGCCTCGCCAACGCCCGCGCCGCCTTGCGCGATGCCGATTCCGCCCGCACCGCCCTCGCCGCCGACCTCGGCGTCGCCACCGCCGCCCGCGCCGGCGCCGAGGCCACCCTCGCCCGGCTGCCCGGCGACTATCCCAACTGGATCGCCGTCGTCGAAGCCGGCCAAGTCCACACCCGCAATCTCGAGGCCATGGTGACTCTCCGCGACCGCGATCTGACCGTTACGAAGGTCCATCTCGCCGAACGCGACGCCGTCATCGCCAACTACGTCCAGGGCCTCGCCGCTCTCGAACAGGCCAAACACTACGGCAAACTTCTCGGCGAAAAAGAGGCCGTCATCCAAGTCCTCCACCGCGCCTGCGTCGAACGCGCAACCATCATCGCCCAACTCTCCGCCGAGACGACCACCGCCACCGCCAAGCTCCGCAAACTCTGGCTCGGTGCCTGCGGTTACGTCCGCGAAGAAGGGTGGCGCCCTTTCGACACCTGGCTTTTTAAGAAGGTAGTGGAGGATTACTGGATGCAGATCGGCATCCTCCGCCACTACGACCCGCGCCCGCTGCTTTGGGATGAACGCCTGCCCAAGGCCCGCCTCCCCGAATCCCGCCTGCCGCAGATCGCCCTCGTCACCCCCAGCTACGGCCAGGAACGTTTCATCGAGAGCACGATGCTCTCCATCCTGAACCAAAACTACCCGCGCCTCCGCTACGTCGTCCAAGACGGAGGATCCAAGGATCGCAGCGCCGAGATCATCGCCCGCTACGCCGGCCGGCTCCACCACTGGGAATCCGCCCGCGACCAAGGCCAGGCCGACGCCGTCCGCAAGGGCTTCCTCCACCTCGAGCCCACGCTCGGCCCCGACGACATCATGGCTTGGCTCAATTCCGACGATCTCCTCGCCCCCCACGCCCTGCGCTACGTCGCCGAGTATTTCACCACCCACCCCGAGGTCGACGTGATCTACGGCCACCGCATCATCATCGACCCCGACGACCGAGACGTCGGCCGCTGGGTCATGCCTCGCCACGACGCGCCCTCGCTCGAGTGGATCGACTACATCCCCCAGGAAACGCTTTTCTGGCGCAAGCGCGCCTGGGACCGCGCCGGCGGCATCGACCCCAGCTTCCAGTTCGCCCTCGACTGGGACCTCCTCGCCCGCTTCCACCGCGCGGGCTGCCGCATCGTGCGACTCCCTTACTTCCTCGGCTGCTTCCGTGTCCACGCCGAGCAGAAGACCAGCCAGGCGATCCACACGACCGGAGCCGAAGAGATGGCCCGCATCCGCACCCGCTTTCATGGCGAGAAACAAAACGACGGCGACACGATCAACCGCTACGCGCGTTCGACCCGTTTCCGCGGTGCCCTCACGGCGCGGCTGCAAGCCCTCGGCATCCGCTGGTAGGGCGTCTTCGCGCCTTCACGGGAGAGGGGTGTCCAACGCTCCGGATGTCGGCATATTCCGGCCTCGGTCTCGCCCCCGAGGCTTCCCGGTCGATCAACGTCCACAAGCGATGCGGAGGAATCCGCTATCCATCCGCCTAAAATCTTCCCTCCAGGCTCCTGAAACCGGGCTTGTTTTCTCCCCCGCCTTTTTGGAGTCTCACCGCTTCACACTTTTACCGACCGCATGATCGCACTGCTCCTCGTCCTCGGGACGTTTCTCTACCTCACCTTCATCGGCCAGGCCGTCATCAGTCTCTTGCGACCACGCCTGGGCGTGCTGTGGAGTTGGTTCATCGCCCCGACAGTCGGCCTCTCGCTCCTGATCGTTCTGCTGACCCGCCTCAACGTCTGGGGCATTCCCGTAAAAATCGCCGGCCCGTGGCTGACTCTCGGCCTGTTGGTGTTCGCGGCCGGGATCTTCTTTTGGCGCCGTCCGACTCTGCCTTGGCGGCAGTTGGCCCCGTTCTTCGGCATCGCCTGCGTCGGACTGATCTACGTCGGCTGGCCCGCCGCACGTTTCGGCTTCAATTGGATCTCCTACGGTAACGACGACATGGCCAACTACTGCCTGGCCGCCGAGCGTTTCCTCAACCACGGCTACTACGATCTGCCCCTCCAGACCGACCTCGAGGGCCGCAACTACACCCAGCATTATTGGTTCATGCACGGGCTGCAGCAGATCCGGCCCGGCTCGGAACTCGCCATCGCGTGGGTCGCCTCGCTCACGGGCCTGAAGGCGCACCAGACGTTCATGCCGACGATCCTCATGCTCGGCATGCTCCAGGTCTTCGCGCTCGGCGCCGTGTCCATCTTCAAGGGCCGCTACCGCAAGGTCACCCTCGTCGCGCTGTTTCTTTTCGCCACCAGCCCGCTCTTCGGCCTCGGCACGCTCTACCAGCTGATCGCCCAAGTCGGCGGTATCGCCATTTTGCTCGCCGCCGCCTCCGTGCTGTTTTCCACCCGCCACATGACGTGGCGCAAGCTCGCCCTCGGCGGCCTGATCACCGGCTGTCTCGCGATCTACTACCCGGAAGTCGCCCCGTTCGTCGCCCTCGGCATTTCGCTCTGCGCGCTGCGTTTGCGCTACACCGACCGCGCCCGTTTCAACGGTTACGCGCTCTTCATCGTCGGCGTCGCCGCGCTCACGTTCCTGCTCATCGCGACGAACACTTATCAGTTCATCAACACCCTCGTGATGCAGTCCGTCGGCTCCGCGGGCCTCGGCGCGATGGCCGAGATCAACGACCAGAGCGGCGGCCTCGTGCTCTTCCCGTGGACGCTCGTGCCCTCGTTCGTGCCGATGCTCTTCGGGCTGCACGCTTTCGGCATCGTCGGGACAGATCCCGTCATCTCCGTGCTGATCGTTATCGGTTTGTGCCTGTTGGCGTTCATGCTCGTCCGCACTTGGAAAAACATCGGCGAGGGCGCGCCCTCGGGCTACCTCGGCGCGCTGATGCTGCTGTTGGGTTTTTACCTTTTCGCCAAGGGCCAGGACTTCGGCCTCTTCAAGCTCGCGATGTTCGCCCAGCCGGTGATCGCCCTTTTCCTCGCCCAAGGTTTCGCCTGTTTTCTCTTCAGCCCTTCGCAGAAAACCCGCCGCTGGGCCGGCGTCGCCTTGCTGCTGTTTTTCGTCCGCACGATCTGGCCGCACGCCTACTACACCTACGCCTCGCTCGGCATCTACGGCGGCGGCCTCACCGAAGTCGTCGGCGCTTCCCGCCTCGGCGTCAGCTTCATCCCGCCCAAGGACCTGAAATTCGACGCCATCGAATCCGACATCAACAACGTCGTCACCGCCAAGATGCTCGCCCAATACACCCAGGGCATCGACACCCGTTTCCTCTCCCGCAGTTACATGGACAACATCGCCAACATCGCGGTGCTGAAATTCCTCCGCAACCCCGATCCCGACCTCGGCCCTCAGGCCCGGATCATCGAGAAACTCTCCCTCCTGCGCTTCCTTCTGCCCTCGGAGATCATGACCGGGGACGTGCCCGACTACAAAGTCATGTCGATCCAGAAGCTCGACAACAACTGGACCGAAACCTCCTCGCGCAACCTTGGCTATAAGGAACGCCTGCTCGTCTCCGTCCGTCGCGAACTCGACCATTTCAACAAGGCCAACCCCGGCGAGGGCTGGACCACGCAGAATATGTTCCAATACAAGCTCGAGAGCCAGGTCCGCGACCATCTCGTCTTCATCCATTCGGAACTGAGTCCGCACTACTACTCCTCCGCACGCTTCAAAGCCGCCTTCTTCCAACGCGAGCCCGAACCCATCACCAAGGGCGACGTCTACTTCCACGGCAGCGGCCGCTACACGCTCTTCAACATCATCCATCCTTCGCCCAATCTGCGCCTCATCGTTGACTTCTCGCGCACATCCCTTGGCAAAGGTCGCTCCAAGCTTCCCTCCAAGGCCATCGTCGTCGGCGAGCAGGATTATCCGCTGCCTTTCGTCGGCCACGGCTCCGCCCGCGTCGTCTCCCCTCCGATCAAGCCCGAATACTTCGAGCAGAACGCCTACATCACCCTCGACTTCGGCGAGGTCCCCCGACCCATCGAAAAAGAAAAGACCGGCCTCATGCGTCTTTGGGGGCTCAAGTTCAACCTCGATGACCGCCGCCTCGTCGGCTTCATGCGCGACGCTTCCGTCATCACCGAGGAACAGTATCTCGCCCTGCCGCGGCCGACCAAGATCGGCGACTTCCCCGCAGATCTGTCGCGTTACCCCGGACTCGAATACTCCGGCCTCTTCGAAGACGGCTGGGTCGCCGAGGACGCCTTTTTCAAGCTCGGGCCCTCCCGCGCCGGCCAGATTCTCACCTTCCGCGGCTTCATCCCCGACACGCCCAAGTTCCGCTCCGAAGGCGTGGATGTAACCGTTTCCCTCAACGATAAGCCCACCGAGATCGTCAATCTCAAGACCGGCGAGTTCACCCTTACTCGTCTCATCAAGGAGGCCACCCAGATCACCTCCATCAGCCTCAAATTTTCCGCCGCCCAAGTCTACGGCTTCGAAGATCCCCGCGCCGTCTCCGCCTTCGTCAACGAGATCTCCATCGGCGACCTTCCGGACCTCGCCTCCTTCCGCAAGCTCACCAACCAGCGCGGCGACAAATTCGACCTTGTCGGCGTCGATCCCGACGGCTGGATCGGCCGGCAGGCCAAGTTCGACGCCCCCGCCTTCGAATCCTTCAAGGTGCTGAAGGTAGACCTCGAGATGCCCGGCTGGGCCCCTATCCCCGAGAATACCCTCGCCGTTTCCCTTAACGGCCGCATCGCCGAACGCCAGACCGTCGCCCGCACCAGCTACCTCAGCCTGCTGCTGCCCCTCACCCCCGGTGAGCGCACTGCCGTTGTCCTCGACTCCTCCGCCGTCTTCCCCCTTCCCAAGGACACCCGCGAGCGCGCCTTCCTGATCAAAAACATCTCCTTCGAGAACCATAGCCCCACCGATCTCTTCGCGCGCGGCTGGCACCGTTCGGGTTACCTCTTCTCCGTCGACAAACCCGACAACGACGGTTGGGTTGATCGCAGCATCGCCTTCAACTTCCCCGCCACAGCCCGGTTTAAAACCGCTTTCGTCGAGATCGTCCGCTTCCCCGCCAAGGCCGATCTCCCCCTCGCCGTCGCCGTGGACGGCACCCCTGCCCCCGCCATCGCCCTCGGCCTCGAGAAGACCGAGCGCATCACCATCCCGCTTTCGGCCGACCGCGCCACCGCCGTCACCCTCGAGACCCCGCGCAACTTCGCGCTTGCGGCGCCCGACACCCGCGTCCGTTCCTTCCGCATCGTCAACATCGACTTCCAATGACCGGCCCGGGCGTCGCGCCGGCCCGCGCCGCCTCGG
>JBDNFZ010000648.1:0-3562 GCA_041689555.1 Opitutaceae bacterium
GAGCGGATCCCGCTCGGTCTGCGCGGCGGCGAGGGAGGCGTAAAGATCGGCCTCTTTATTGGTGGCACCGATGCCCCAGGCGGCGAGGTAGGCGCGGTCCAGGCCGTCGTAGCCCTTGGCGAGGGTGAGGAGAAGTTCGCGGGAGGCGGCGAACGGCACGTCGCGCAGGGACGTGGCGACCTCGCGGCGGACGGCGGGGGAGGGATCGGTCGCGAGCTTGGCGGCGTGGGGGAGGTAGGGCAGGCCGGCGCGGCGGAGGGCGCGGTAGGCGGCGACGCGCGTCTGGGCGTCGGCGGAGGCGAGTTCCTTTTCGACGAGGGCGACGCCGGCGGAGCCGAGCTGCGCGAGGAGGAAGACGGCGCGGGCGCGGATGAAAGGATTGGCATCGGCGAGCAGCGCGGAGACGGCCGGAACAGCGGCGGCGCCCTGGGCCTTGAGGCGGATGAAGCCGGAGGCGCGGACGTTGACCGCGGGATTTTTCAGCGCGGTGATCTGGCCTTCGGTCGTGGCGAGGTCGAACTTGGGGATGACAGACTTGAAGCCCTTGGGCGCGATGCGGTAGATGGCGCCGGCGGTTTTTTCGTCGAGGTCTTGGTGGCCGCCGACGCGGGGGTCGAACCAATCGGCGATGTAGATAGCGCCGTCGGGGCCGACCGCGACATCGGAAGGACGGAAGAGGGTCTTGATCTCGCCGGTAATGGATTTGGCGCCGCCCTTGAAATCGACGCCCTCGAATTTTTGTTCGACGTTGGTGGTGACGAAATCGAAGCGTTCAAGGGCGTAGCCGGCGCCGTCGGCCTTGGGGAAGTAGCCGAAGACGACATTGCGACCGGGCTCGGCGCTGAGGAGAGCACCGCGCCATTTCGCGCCGAGGGCGTCGCCCTCGTTGATGACGATACCGGTGGGCGAGCCGCCGCCGTAGACGTCGCCGGCGGGGATGGTGTGGGGATCTTCCTGGCGCCACTGGGCGGTGGGGACGGATTGGCCGGGTCGGCGGTCGGCATTCCAAGTGCGTTTGCCGTCGGCGGAGGCGAAACCGAGGTTGCCGTATTCGATCAGGAAGGTGGTGCGGCAGGCGGGCGGGTCGTCGTTGTCGTTTTGGAAGACATCGCCGAAGGAGGTGATCGTCTGCTCGTAGCTGTTGCGGTAGTTGTGGCCGATGATCTCGACGCGGGTGCCGTCGGGCTGCATCCGGGCGGTGAAGCCGCCGATGTAGACGTGGCCGTCGTCGCTTTTGGCGCCGGCGATATCCTTCGGACGCCAGCCGAAGACGGCGTTCTTACCGTCGGCACCCACGGGATCGTAGGGGCTGCCGACGCGGAAGGTCCGGTTGGAACGGTCGGTGAAGAGGGCGCCGCAGTTGCCCTGCGAGAAATAGAGGAGACCGTCGGGGCCGAAAGTGACGGAGTGGAGGGCGTGGTCGTGGTTGCGGCCGTTGAAGCCCGTGAGGAGGACGTCGCGCTTGTCGACGGCGGGGTTGAATTTCCCGTCGCGGTCGACGTCGGTGTAGACGATGAGGTCGGGGGCGTTGGAGACGAAGATGCGGTTGTCGATGACGGCCATGCCGAGGGGCGCGATGAGGCCGGGTTCTTGGACGAAGGTGGAGGTGGTGTCGGCGCGGCCGTCGCCGTCGGAGTCGGAGAGGACGGTGACCTTGTCGCCGACGGGGTCGCGGCCGGAGTTTTTGCGGTAGTTGACGCCCTCGGTGATCCAGACGCGGCCTTGGGCGTCGATGTCCATGTTCGTGGGGTTTTTGAACATGGGCGACTTCGCCCAGAGGGTGACCTCGAGCCCGTCGGCGACGGTGAAGAGATCGAGAGGAACGAACTCGGGCGCGGGTGCCGCCTCGCCAGCGGGCGCCGGGGCGGATACGGACTGGGCCGGGGCCGGGGCTTGAGCCCATCCGGCAGGGAGAGCGGCGGCGAAGAGCAGGGCGGGGACGACGAGGCGCGGCGCAAGGGCGAGGGGGGAACGCATTCCGCGAAATGAGCAACGCCACGCGCGGTTGGCAACCCCGCGGCGCGGGAATCTTCTCCCGCCCCGCCCGCAAGCGGAGCGCAGGTTGGACGGCCGCTATTTGCGGCGCGTAGCTTTCTTGACCGGCGGAGGGACGATCATGACGGGGCACCGGGCCTTGCGGAGGACCTGATGGGTGGTGCTGCCGACGACGAGGTCGTAGAGCGCGGTGTGGCCGTGGGAGCCCATGACGATGTAGTCGGCCTTCTCGGCTTCGGCTTGGGCGAGGATAAGAGGGGCGGGTGCGCCGGTGAGTTGAACGGTTTCGACGGGCAGGCCGGGGGCGGCGAGGCGTTTGACGAGGGCCTTGAGCTGGCGGGCGATGGTTTTCTCGTTGTAGGCGATGATCTCGCCGATGTTCTCGAGCATCGTTCCGTATTCGCTGGTGATGACCGGCGGCTGGGCGACGCCGAGGATCACAATGCGGGCGTGGGTGGCGCGGGCGAGGAGTCGGGCGGCGGCGATGACGTCGTCGCTCACGTTGGAGAAGTCGATAGGGACGAGGATAGTTTTCATACGACAATAGTGTAGCGCGGCAGGGTTCGGTTCCGCTGCGCGGGGATTGGCGAAGAGTGCGCGGAATTTGTCGTGCGCAGTCGTCTCGGTTGGCCGCGGAGGAGAAAGCGCGGGAAGATGAGAACGAGAAAGATTAAGAGAAAGAGAAAGATTGGGAGGAGGAGGATCAGGCGGCGGCGGGGACGCCGGCCATGAGGCTCATGAGGGCGGCTTCGGTGAAGGATTCGCGGGGGACTTCGCCGGCGAGGCGGCCGGCGCGCATCACGAGGATGCGGCGGCAGAGGCCGATCAATTCGGGGAGCTCGGAAGACACGACGAGGAGGGCTTTGCCTTCGCAGGCGAGCTCGTCGAGGAGGGAGTAGATTTCGGCCTTGGCACCGACGTCGACGCCGCGAGTGGGCTCGTCGACGAGGAGGACGTCGCAGTCGCGGGCGAGCCATTTGGCGAGGGCGATTTTTTGTTGGTTCCCGCCGCTCAGGCCGGCGGTGATCGTCTCGAGGGACGGCGTCTTCACGCGGAGGCGTTGCACGTAGCGCTGGGCAAGACTGCGCTCGGCAGCGCGGCGGACGAAGCCGAACGCGGTGAGGAGCGGGAGCGCGGCGAGGGAGATGTTTTCGCGGCAGTTCAGGCCGAGGACGAGGCCCTGACGTTTGCGATCTTCGGGGACGAGGCCGAGGCCGGCGGCGAGGGCGGCTTCGAGGGAGGCGAGGGGGAGCGCGCGGTCGTTGACGGTGATGTTGCCGGTGACGGCGGGGTCGAGGCCGAAGAGGGCCAGGACCACTTCGCTGCGGCCGGCGCCGACGATGCCGGCGAGGCCGACGATCTCGCCGGCGCGGACGGTGAGGTTGATGTCGGAAAATTTGCCAAGTGAGGCGAGGGCGGTGGCGGTGAGGCGGATCGGGCCGGGTTCTCGGGCGAGGTGCGCCGGGGTGTGGACGCGGAGTTCGCGGCCGATCATCTGGGTGACGACGCGGGCGGGAGCGGTGGCGGGGATGGGCTCGGTGGCGATGTGGCGGCCGTCGCGGAGGAC
>JBDNFZ010000649.1:0-4966 GCA_041689555.1 Opitutaceae bacterium
CGATCCCTCCACTTTTAACTTCTTCGACAATCTTCTGGTCGGTCCCAATTCGCGGCAAAAATCGCGGCTGGAGGCCATGGACCTCTCGCTGCAGCAACTCGTGTTGAAGCGCACCGCCGGTTTCGAGTTGTCGTTCAACCGGCAGCGCTGGAACGAAAGCCAGCAGAATTTGCTTTCCGAAGCCTCCCCTTGGATTTCGATCGATGTGAACACCCGCATGTGGACCGGTGAAGCCAATCCGAACTTCGGCCGGCCCTTCATCTCGTCGGCGGGAACCGCCAGCTACAACGAGCAGGAGATCGAAACCTCCCGGGCAAAACTTTTCTATGAGCTGAACTTCGAGGAGAAGATCTCGAACCGGCTCGGCGGCATTTTGGGTAAACACGTTTTCTCTTTGCTCGCGCAGCGGGAAGAGCTGACGACGCGGACGCATTCAGGCGGTCGATTGTTCTACACGCCGGATGTCTGGGTCAACGGCAACAACCAGAGCCGCCTCGCGCCGCAGAGCAAGCAGCCCGTCGTCTGGGTCTACCTCGGGCCCTCGCTGGCCAACGCCGCTTCGCCCGCCGGGGCGAACATCTCCGGGCTGCGGCAGGACCTGATGAATTTCGACCGGGAGGTAAACGGAAAGGGCGTGTTGCTGACGCGGACGCCCGCGCCCTCGGCGGCGGTCGCCCAGCAGCCGGCTTACAGTCCGTTCTACACGCCTGTCGATCTGCGGCGGGAGAATGACCGGGTTACGAACACCGCGAGCGCGGCTGTGCTCAACCGGCGCAAGCTCGATTCCGAGGCGTTCGCGCTGCAGAGCAACTGGCTCTGGGATCACCTCGTCTCGACCGTGGGCTGGAGAAAAGAGAAGTCTTCGATCCGGGGGATCAACGCGCCGATTGTCGCCAACGGCGAAGGCTACGCGCTCGTTGACGATCCCTCCTTCACGCTGAGCAACGCCGCCATCGTTCCACAGATTTTCGAAGAGACCCTGTTTGCTTGGAGTGGCGTGGCTAAGATGCCGCAGAGCTGGCTGCGGCGCGTGCCGTTGGTCTCCGCTTTTAACGTCTATTACGGCGAGTCTGAGAACTTCAGCCCTCCGGGTGGCCGGACCGTGGATCCGTTTGGCATCGCCCTCGCTCCGCCGGCGGGCGTCACGAAGGAGAAGGGCTTCTACGTGGAGTTTTTTGAAGGCAAGTTGAGCGCCCGCCTGAATTTCTACGAAACGACCCAGACTGGCAGTTTCAACGGCGCGGTCGGTGGCCTTGCGGCTCAAGTAGTGTCGCTGCACTCGCAGGCCTACAGCGCCGTGGTGAATGGCTGGGTGCCGGCCGGCGCGGGCGGATTTCCCGTCGGCTATGTTGCCCCGCCGCAGGCGCTGCTCGATTTGTTTAACTGGCGGTTGCAGAACGGCACGCCGTCCTCCGTCAACCCCGGCGTGCAAGACACGAGCGATTTCGTGAGCAAAGGCAAAGAGCTCGAAGTGATGTTTCGGCCGGCACGGGGACTTTCCTTCGTTATGAATGTCTCGGAGCAGAAATCCGTCCGTAGCAACACCGGCTCGGCTACCCGCAAGCTGCTGTTCGGCACGAACACCGCTTCCGGCCAGCCCGTAGCGAATGAGTGGCTGAAGGATTGGGCGTATCAGATCCCGCTCTCCCAGGCGGCCATTCCGCTGATCGGGAGTCGCACCGAGCCCAACATGTTTGCCGCGACCTTTCAGCGCACCGTGCTAAACACGTTCAACACCGCCGCGTCGGGTGACGGCGCGCCCGTGCACGAACTACGCCGCTGGCGCGCGAATTTTGTCGGCAACTACGAGTTCCAAGCAGAGCGCCTGAAAGGTTGGGGCGTTGGCGCCGGCCTGCGCTGGCTCGACAAAGCGGCGCTCGGCTACCCGGTGGCGAGCTTCCGCGCCGATCTGACTCCCGTGCCTGTGGGCGGCGCGGCGCGGCCGAGCGACATCCGGATCTCGGATGTCAGGAATCCCTACTTTGGCCCGGAGGAGACCCGCTATGATGCGTGGCTGTCGTATCAAACCAAGATCGTGCGCGGAAAATACGGCCTCAAAGTGCAGCTGAATGTCCGCAATCTCTTCACGAACGACGAACTCGTGCCCGCCGCGATCAATCCCGACGGATCCATCCCGCTGTGGTCGATCGCCGAGGGCCGCAAGTTCACGCTGACGACGAAGATTTCGTTCTGATCATCGAGCGCCATGAGATCTTCCTCCTCCGCCCTATTCGCACTCGCCGCCCTTCTCGCTTTGCAAGGTGCGGATGCGGCCGCGTCCGAAACGACACTGACGCCGAGTTGGGATAAATTTCCCGCGCACCCGGCCGCCGCCACCGGTGCCCGCATCGTGCAGGTGAGTTCCACCCGCACGATCCAGCGGTTCTTCGACACGTCGCCCTTTAGTCCGTCGGGTCGGTATCTCGCGGTGTTCCGTTTTCCCCAGGAAGACCGTTCCCCTCAGCCCGGTGAAGCGGGTGAAGTGGTGGTCGTCGATCTGGTGACGGGAGGCGAGCGGGTGGTCGCCACCTCGCGCGGTTACGAGATGCAATTGGGCGCCAACGTCCAATGGGGCGCCACCGATGCCGAGCTCTATTTCAACGACGTCGACCCTGCGACGTGGGCGGCTTTCGCAGTTCAACTCAACCCGCTGACCGGTGTCTCGCGTCGGCTCGGCGGCACGGTTTTCACGGTCTCGCCCGACGGGAAGCAGCTCGCGTCCTACAACCTGATTGCCTCGCCCCGCGCGCAAGTGGGCTACGGTGTCGTCGTGCCCGAGAGCGCGAGGCCGCCGCGCAATATCGGACCGGTGGCGACCGACGGCGTGGAGATCACCGATGTCGCCTCCGGCGTGAGCCGCCGCATCGTGACGCTGCGCGAGATTTATGAGAAAACCGTGCCGAGCATCGCGATCCCCAACCCGGAGGATTTCGAATACTACTGCTTTCAGGTAAAATGGAATCCGCAGGGCACGCGGCTCCTGACTACCGTGCAGTGGACCGCGCGCAAGGATCGGAATCCCCTACGTGCCGCCCTGCCGGTGGGTCGGCTGCGTGCCGTCATCACGATGCGGCCCGACGGCTCCGACTTGCGGACCGCCGTCACCCCCGCCCAATGGACGAAGGGCGGACATCACATCAACTGGATGGCCGACGGCGAACGCCTCTCGATGAACCTCGATGTCGACGGCAAGCCGGGCCTGGAACTTATCACGGTGCGCGCAGATGGCACCGATCTCAAAGTCGTGTTCACGCCCGGCTCGGGTCATCCCTCGCAGCACCCCGCAGGGCGACCGTTTTTTATCACCGATGCCTATCCGGATGAACCGGTCTCCGCGCGCGACGGGACCTCGCCGCTCCGCCTGCTCGACACGGCGAACGGGACCGAGCGCACCTTGGTGAATATTTTCGTCTCCATGAAAGCCGGGGAGTTTCGCGTGGACCCGCATCCCGCGTGGGATCGCAGCGGGCGCTTCGTCGCGTTTAACGGCTTTGTGAACGACACGCGCGGGGTTTTTGTCGCCGACCTCTCCGCACTGCTGCCCAAGCCGTGAGCGGGGAAAACCTCCGCAAGATTTCGGCCCGTTGATACCTTGATTTTTTCGCCATGACCACCGCTCCCTCCGTGTTGAAACTCATCGACGCCGATGTCCACAACGCCCTCGCGTCGCCCAACGATCTGCTGCCGTTTCTGCCGACCTACTGGCGCGAGGAAGTGAAAGCCCGCGGGATGAATGTGCCGCACGCGGGATATGTCTCCCCCGTCGGCGTGCTGCGCGAAGACGCCCGGCCCGACGACAATGCGGGTGGTCCCGGCAGCAGTCCCGCCTTCCTGATGAAGGACCACATGGACCGCTACGGCATCGACTATGCCGTCCTCACCGGTTCCGGGATGCTCTCCCTCTCGCTGCACAACGACCCCGATTACGCCACCGCGCTCGCCTCGGCGCTCAACGAATGGCTCGTCGCCACTTGGCTCGCGTATTCCCCGCGCTTCCGGGGATCGATCATCATCAACCATTCCGATCCGCTCGCCGCCGCGCAGGAGATCCGCAAATGGGCCGGCCGCCCGCAGATCGCCCAAGTGCTCATGGCCAGCGGCTCCAACCGCCTCTTCGGCCAGCGTTTCTTTCACCCGATCTACGAAGCCGCCGCCGAGGCCGGCCTGCCCGTCGCGATCCATCCCGGCAGCGAGGGCGCCGGCACCGCGCCCAATGTCACCGGCGCCGGCCGGCCGACCCGCTACATGGAGTGGCACAATATTCTCCCGACGAATTACATGGCGACCGTCAACTCGCTGGTGTGCGAGGGCGTCTTCGAAAAATTCCCCACGCTCAAGTTCGTCGCCATCGAGGGCGGCATCGCCTGGCTCCCGCACCTCATGTGGCGCATGGATAAAAACTACAAAGCCCTCCGCGCGCAGACGCCGTGGTTGAAAAAACTCCCGAGCGATTACATCCGGCAGCACATCCGCGTCACCACCCAGCCCATCGAGGAGACGGAGAAACCCGAGCACCTCCTGCAAATTTTCGAGATGATCGACGCACCCCACATGATCATGTTTTCGAGCGATTATCCGCACTGGGATTTCGACAATCCCAAGATGTCCCTGCCCCCGCTCCCGAAGGAGATGAAGGAACGGATCTTTTGGAAGAACGCCGCCGAACTCTATGGATTGCGGAGTGCGGAATCCGGAGTGCGGAATGAAGACCCGAATTTGTCGCGTGCCGCCGCCCAGAGTATCCCGTAACTGCGTTTTCCGTCTGCGTTCCGCGCTCCGCCCCACGCCTCCCGCAATTCGAACTCCGACCTCCAAACTCCGCACTCCGCACTCCGCCTTCCCCAATCCCCAATCCCCAATCCCCAATCCCCAATCCCCAATCCGCAATCCCCACTCCGCAATTCCCCCCATGGCTTCCCATCCCGTCGCCCAACTTGGCGAAATCCCTCCCGGCGGGCGTATGCTC
>JBDNFZ010000650.1:0-8726 GCA_041689555.1 Opitutaceae bacterium
GCGTCGGAGAGGAGCGGAAGGATCTCGCGGCTGAAGTCGACGGGTGGCGGCGAGGCGTGAGCGCTCAAGAAAAACGCACCGAAAAGGGCGGCGAAACCTACGGAGGGACGAAGCGAAAGCACGGGGAAAGCGTTGGCGGTAACGGACGCGAGGCCACGCAAAAATCAAGGAATCGTGCGGAGGTTGATGAAATTTCTACGAGGGGAATAGGGGCCGGTATGGAAGCGCGGAAGCCGGCCGCGCCAAAGATCGGCCGGGAGGTAACGGCGGATGCGGACGGGCGAGGAGGAAGCTACCGCCGCTCGCGCATCTCGGCGCGACGCATCGGCATCGCATCGACGATGGCAAAGAGTTCCGCCGGCGCGAGCGGGGCGGGGCGGCGGAGTTTTTCGCCGCCGTCCTTGCCGATGAGGGCAACGGAGAACGCGGGCGCGTCGAAGCGGGTTTCGACGGAGAAGTCGCGCTCGAGGAGGCCGGACCAGGCGGAGATGAGCAGGGCGGCTTGGGTGCGGAAGGCCTCGTCGGTCGCGGACGGCGCGGAGATGACGAGGAGACGACGATCCGGGGCGGAGCGGGCGGTTTCCGCAGCGCAGGCGAGGACGGGGAGGAGAAGCAAAATGGCGGCGAGCGTGCGCATGTGGGCGGAGGTTAAATTGACGACTCGGGAGGAGAGGGACGGCGCCAACGCTGCCAGCGATGCCAGACGAGGGCGAAACCCGTGTAGACGAGAAGGCAGCCGACGAGAGAAGCAAATCCGGCGAGCAGTTGTCCCCACGGTCCGAGGGCTTGGCCGGTGTGGAGGAAACGGGTCCAGGCGCGGAGTTGTTGGGCGGCGTTGAGGTCGGCGTAGCCGTCGCGACGGAGGAGGGCGGCGGTGAACGGATCGAATTGGAACGTCGTGATCGCGGTGCGAGGCCAGGAGCCGGCTTCGCGCACGGTGACGACCACGGGTGTGCCGGGGCGGGGCGGGCCGAGGCGCAGGGCGAGAGTTTGCCAGCGGGGCAAATTGGTCTGCGCGGCGGCGATGAATTCATCGGGGCTCCGGCGCAGGGCGGTGGGCGGCGGGGTGGGGACCAAGGCGTTGGGCGGATTTATGAGCGACGGGACGCCGGAAGGCGGCAAGGGCGTGCCGGTGATGCGATAGAGCGCGCGGGCGCCCCAGGCGTAGGAAATCGGAACGGCGGTGAGCGTGAGCACGAGGAGGACGGGGGCGAACCAGAAGCCGAAGACGTTGTGCCAGTTCCAATCGCGGGTTTTTCCGGTAGCGGAGGGAAGAATCACGAGGGAGCGGCGGAGGCCCTTGGTGCGCCACTTGCGGGGCCACCAAAGATAGAGACCGGAGAGCGCGAGGAAGACGAAGGCGAGGTTGCACGCGCCGGTGAGGGCCTTCCCGAGGGGACCCCGGTCGCCGGTCGCGGCGAGGTAGCGGTGCCATGTGAGCATGGCGGCGAAAAATGCGCGGAGACGAGGTGCGCCCACGGGATGGACGGCGCCGGTGTAGGGGTCGACGTAGAAGGCGACCGAGCTGCTGATGCGGACGAGAGGCGCGACGGCGGGATCGGCGGAGAGGATAATGGACTCCGGTCGGGATTCGGGTGCCGCGGCGTTCGCACGCCGGAGCAAGTCGGCCACGGGCAGGCGCGGGGCTTCACCGCCGGGCGGGATGCCGCGACGGACGTCGCGCTCGGCCCAAGCGAGAATCTCGGTTTCAAAAGCGAGGGCGGCGCCGGTGACCGCCATGATCCCGATCACGGCGCCGGCGATCAGGCCGGCGATGAGGTGGGGCCAGAAGATGAGTTTGCGGAGAGTCATGTGCGGTGAGGCAGAAGTGGAGAAGCGATGCGGCTTGGCGAGTGCGTTGAGCCGGAATGCGCGCGATTGGGCGTTTGACGTCGCCGTCGGCCGAGCTTTCTTGGGTCGTCTAATGGCCGCACGACTAACGGTGAATCTCGGGGACCGGAGCTATCCGATTTTTTTCGGCGCGGACCTCGTGGCCGAGGTAGGAGTGCTGGTCTCCGGGTTTGCGGAGGCGGGCCGGAAAGCGGCGGTGATCACGGACAAGAACCTCGCTGATCGGCAGGGCGAGGCTTTGCGCGCGATGTTTGGCGCGGCGCCGCGACTCACCCTCGATCCGGGCGAGGGCACAAAGTCGATGGCGGAGCTGGGGCGCGCGTTGGATTTTTTGGCGTCACAACCGCTCGGCCGCACAGGCGTGGTCTTCGCCGTCGGTGGCGGTGTGATCGGCGATCTCGCGGGCTTCGCGGCGGCGAGTTATCTGCGCGGCGTGGACTTCGTGCAGATTCCCACGACCCTGCTCGCGATGGTGGACAGCTCCGTGGGAGGCAAGACGGGGATAAATCTCGCGGCGGGGAAAAATCTGGTCGGAGCGTTTCACCAGCCGCGCGGGGTATACGTGGGGACGGACTTCCTGACGACCCTGCCGCCGCGCGAGTTTGCCGCCGGTATGGCGGAGGTGATCAAGGCGGGGCTTTTGGGCGATCTCGCGTTGTTCGAGCAACTCGAGCGGAAACCGTTGGTCGCGAGCTCACCGGAATTGGCGGACGTGGTGCGGCACTGCTGCGAGTTAAAGGCGAGGATCGTCGCGGCGGACGAGCGTGAGACCGCGGAGGAGGGCGGGAGGGCGTTGCTCAATCTCGGACACACGTTTGGCCACGCGGTCGAGCAGGTCGCGGGCTACGGCGAGTATCTGCACGGGGAGGCGGTGGCGATCGGACTCGGCGCGGCAGCGCGGTTGTCGCTGCACCTGGGCCTGATCGGGGAGGGTGAGGTGGCGCGAGTCGAGGCGGTGGTGGCGGCGCACGGTTTGCCGACCCGGCTGCGAACCCCGCTGGCCCTCGGCGAACTGCGGGCCGCGATGGCGCGGGACAAGAAGGTGCGCGCCGGCGGGCTGCGCTTCGTGGTGTTGAAAAGCCTCGGCGAGGCGGCGACGCGGGGCGGGATCGATCCGGCGCTGGCGGACGCGAGCTTCCGGGAAGTGGGGGCCGTCTGATTTCGGATTGCGGAATGCGGATTGCGGATTGGAGTAGGCGGCTGTTGCCCGCTGAAATCGTCCTCTCCGCGCCGTCCTCAGACCTCATTTACCGTAATGTCCGCCATCGATGAAGGTATTGTCCGCGAGTATTTCGAGCAGAACGGATTTTTCGTGCGGCAGGCGCGGAAGTATTCGGTGACGGCGCGCAAGAAAACCGGCGAGGAGGAGATCGATTTGCTGGTGGTGAACCCCGCGTGGGTGCGCGGGAGCAGGGAGCCGGATTTCTTCCTGTTCGCGAACGAGTTGGCCTTCGTCCAGCGCGGAGTGGTGGTGGTGAAGCCCTGGCACACGAGCGTGTTCACGCCGACGATCCTGCGGAGTTCGCCGGAGATTTTCGGGTTTCTCGAGCAGAACGTGCTCCGTCAGCTGCCGCGCCTGTTCGAGGCCCCGGGCGGCGGGGGGGAGGGCGGGGTGGCGGTGAAAAAAATTCTCGTGCTGCCCGCGCTACCGACCGCGGAGCCCTTCCGTTCGCAGAGCGTCGCGCTGCTGAAGGAGCGCGGCGTCGACGGAATCATCTCGTTCCGCGCGATGCTTACGGACCTGCTGGACAAAATCGAGAGCAACCAAAATTACAGCAAGAGCGACACGCTGCAGGTGATGCGGATCTTGAAAAACTACGACCTGGTGCGGGACGCGCAGTTTGACCTTCCGGTCGGGCGCGAGCCGGTGGCGCGGAAGCCGCGGGCGGAGCCGTTGCCATGAGCGCGATCCATCCCACCGCGATCGTCGAACCCGGGGCGCGGCTCGGCGCGGCGTGCGAGATCATGGCGCACGCGATCATCACGCGCCACTGCGAGTTGGGCGACGGCGTGGTCGTCCATCCCTTCGCGGTGGTGGGCGGCGATCCGCAGTATCTGAAGTTCGACCGGACGCTGGCGACCGGCGTGCGGATCGGGGCGGGCACGGTGATCCGCGAGCACGTGACGATCAACCGCTCGATCCACGCCGGCAAAGCGACGACGGTGGGCGAGGGATGTTTCCTGATGGCCAACGCGCACGTGGCGCACGACTGCGCGGTGGCGGATCACGCGGTGCTCGCGAACAACGCGATGCTGGCGGGACATGTCGAGATCGGGGCGCATACGTTTGTGGGCGGCGGGGCGGGGCTGCACCAGTATTGCCGGATCGGTGAGAGCGTGATGGTGGCGGGCAACGCCGCAGTCACGCGCGACGTGCCGCACTACACGCTGGTGGCGGAGCGGGACGAGGTGATCGGCTTCAACTTCGTGGGCCTCAAGCGGCGCGGATTCTCGCGGGCGGCGATCGCGGAGTTGAAGTCGGCGTTTCACGACGTGTATTTCACGCCGGGGAATATCCGCGAGGTTGCGGCCGGGCTGACGGCGAGCGGGCGATTTACCACGACGGAGGCGCAATTCTTTCTGGAGTTTTTTGGCGGCGGTAAACGCAGCTTTGCCCGGGCGCGACGTGCGGCCACCGGGGACACGGAGAACTGAGGAAGGGAGCGGCATAGACCCATGGCAAAGCTGGCGATTACCTGTGGCGATCCGGCGGGCGTGGGCCCGGAGATCGTCGCGGGCTGGTTGGCGGACCACGGGACGGAGGCGACGACGGTGGCGGTGATCGGCCCGGCGCGCTGGCTCGCGACGCTCGGAACCGGGCCGACGAAAATCGCGGTCGGTCGCGAGGATTTTGCGGCGGAGCCGGGACGGCCGAACGGCGAAGGTGCGCAGGTGGCGTGGGCGGCGATGGAGCGGGCGGCGGAAGGCTGCAAGAGCGGCGAGTTTTCCGGCGTCGTGACCGGACCGGTGAGCAAGGCTTGGCTGGCGCACGCGGGCTTTTCGTGGCCGGGGCAGACGGAATTTTTTGCGGAGCGTTGGGGCGGCGCGCCGGTGATGGCGTTTTGCGGCGGGCGGTTGCGGGTCGCGCTGGCGACATGGCACGTCCCGCTGGCGGAAGTGCCGCAGTTGCTCGGGCCGGAGTTGTTGCGAAGGACGGTGGCCGCGGCCGATACGTTGGCGCGGGCGGACGGAATCGTTGCCCCTCGAATCGGAGTGTGCGGGCTCAACCCCCATGCGGGCGAAGGCGGCCTGATCGGCGAGGAAGAGCGGGATTTTATCGACCCGGCGTTAATTCGCATGCGCGCGGAGTTCCCGGGAGTTTCGACGTGCCAGGCCGGCGATACGCTGTTTGCACGGGCGTTGCGCGGGGAGTTCGACGCGGTGGTGGCGCTCTACCACGACCAAGGGCTGGCGCCGTTGAAGACCGTGGATTTTGACGAGGCGGTCAACGTGACGCTCGGGCTGCCCCATGTGCGGACAAGTCCGGACCATGGCACGGCCTTCGCGCTGGCGGGCCGGGGGACGGCGAGCGGCCGGAGCTTCGCCAACGCCGTGACCGTGGCACGGCGCTTGATAAAAGCCCGGGGCGCGCAATAGTCCCGGCATGAATCCGATCGAACTGTCCGCAACCACCTCGCCCCAGGCGTATCCCGAGGGCGTGCGCGAAGGTAACGAGAATCTGGTCAAACTTACCTCGGCGGCGGGTGGAAAAGTCGCGGCGCTGATCGCACGCGAGACGCAGGGTGCGTTTCTGCGGATCGCGATCACCGGGGGCGGCTGCAACGGGCTGAGTTACAAGATGAAGTTCGTGCCGACGCCGAAACGCGGCGATATCCTCGTGAACACGGCGGATACGCGGGTCGTCGTCGACGCGAAGACCGCGCTCTATTTGAAGGGAACGCACCTCGACTATTCGGGGGCGATGGTGGCGGGCGGATTTAAGTTTTCGAATCCCAACGCCAAAGCCAGTTGCTCGTGCGGCGAGAGTTTCAGCGTATGAGGGGGACGGGCGCGAAGCGGCCGGCATATTGGTGTTGCCCCGGCGCGGCCGAGCGGAGACACACAGACGTAATCTTCCTACTGACCAAATCCAATTGATGGCTACTTCGTTCCCTTCCGCCGGCGGTGGCGGCAATCGCTCAGGCTCTTATCAACGTCGCAATGTCGACCCTTTTGCGGCGATTCGCCGCAACCATCGGATCAAGGTGCCTTCGGTGCGCTGTATCTCGCCCGAGGGGAAACAGCTGGGAATTCTCGATACGCAGAAGGCGATCGCGCTCGCGCTGGAGGTCGGGCTCGACCTCGTGGAAGTCGCGCCGAACGCGACCCCGCCGGTCTGCCGCATCATGGATTTTGGCAAATATGTCTACGAGGAGCAGAAGAAAACCTCCCACGTGAAATCGACCGCGAGCAAGATCAAGGAGATCGAGTTCAGCGCGCGCATCGCGGACGGGGATTTTTTCACCAAGATCCGGCACGCCGAGGAGTTCCTCGGTCACGGCAATAAGGTGAAGCTGCGCCTCAAGTTCCGCGGCCGGGAGATGGCGCACACCGAAATCGGTTTCGCGGTGATGACCCGCGGGGTCGGCGAGCTGGTCGGCATGGGCCATCCCGACGCCGATCCGAAGCTGATCGGCCGCAATATTCACGTGATGCTGACGCCGCTCGCGCCCAACAAGCGCAAGCCCAAGTTCAAGGTCCAGGCGGATTCTCCGGCGGTGGACGACGGTCCCGATTCCTCGGTTGATGATGATGACGAGCAGGAGCCGCCAGCAGCAACCCAGCCCACGATCGGCGCTTGAGCGCGGGACACCGGGCAGGCGGCCGATCCGGGCGCTCGCGGCGATTGTCGCAGCCTGGTTTTCCTTCGGACACGAGTTGACCGCGCTGGAGGCCGGCGTGCGTGCAACCCCCACCCGACCCGGTGCGGCGGGGAGCGTCCCGGCCAAGACGGTGCCGCCCAGTGCCAGGCCCGAACCGAAAGCTCAGCCGGCCGCCCCCAAGAGGGCCGCATCCACCGCGACGACACGGTTTCCCGATCCCGAGTGGGTCGATATCGCGGTCGCGGCCCGGCGGCTCGGGCTCAAGGTCGCGTGGACCGCCGCGGGCCGTGAGGCGGTGCTCACGAATCGTGAGATGCGCCTTGAGGTCGCCGCGGATCGGCGGGAAATCAGCGTAGACGGTCGCCGGGTGTTTCTCGGCCAGCCGCTGCTATCAAGGGGAGGGGGCCTCTTTATCACCAAAATCGATCTCGAGCGCTGCGTGGTGCCGATCGTGCGACCGGCGTCGATCACGGGACGTAAGCCCCGGCCCAATGTGATCGTGATCGATCCCGGGCATGGCGGGCCCGACAAGGGGATGATCAACGAGCGATTCAACCTGTTCGAGAAAACCTACACGCTCGATACCTCGCTCCGCCTGAAAAAAATATTGGAGGGCCGGGGGTGGCGCGTGGTGATGACGCGGACGGACGACCGGCAGTTGAAGCCGAGCAAGGCCGATGATCTGCGACGGCGCGCGGAGATCGCCGACGAGGTGGATGCGGATGTCTTTGTGAGCGTGCATTTCAACGCGGTGCCGGATCGGGAGGAGAAAGTGAGCGGCGTAGAAGTCTACCGCTACACGCCGCAGCACCAGCCGCCGATCGGCCGTGCCGTGCGCCGGCTTGATGACGCGCAACTCAGCCCGGGCAACGGCAACGACGCTTGGAACAGCTTGCTGGCAGATTCCATTCATCGCGCCATGTTGCGGGGCATGAAACTCGACGACCGGGGGCTTAAGCACGAGCGCTTCGCGGTGCTGCGGCTCGTGAGTTGTCCGGCCGTTTTGATCGAGGCCGGGTTCATGTCGAATTCGGCGGAGGCGAAGCGGATTGCGACGCCGGCGCACCGGCAGCAACTCGCGGAGACGATGGCCGACGGGATCACGGCTTACCAAAAGACGCTCGAACAACTGCGTGCCGCCGGGAAATAGCCGGCGACGGGACTCCATTCTATGAAAACCAATATCTTTCGGCTCGGCTTGGTTCTTCCCGCGGTTTGGGGTTTGTCCACGCGGTTGGCGGCTTGGGATTACACCGGGCACCGGATGGTCAATCAGGTTGCGCTACAGTCGTTGCCGGCGGATTTCCCCGCCTTTGTGCGCGAGGCGGCCAACGTAGAGCGCGTCGCGTTTCTGTCGGGCGAGCCGGATCGCTGGCGGAACGTGTCCGACCCGATCATGAAGCAATCGGGCGGAAGTTGGCTGGATCATTTTTGCGACCTTGAGCAGATTTCCGACGCCGGGATGAAGCCCGAGACTGTGCCGTCGTTTCGTTTTGATTTCATCGTGCAGTTCGCCGCCGGGCGGACGGCGCATCCGGATAAATTTCCGGCGATCGACGCGACGAAGAACGCGGACCACACGCGGGAGTGGCCGGGCTTCGCCCCATGGGCGATCGCGGAATATTACGCGCGGCTGAGGTCGGCGTTCGCCTACCTCAAAGTTTTCGAGGAGCTCGGCACGGCGGAGGAAATCACGAATGCGAAAGCCAACGCGGTCTACGTGATGGGCGTCATGGGGCACTATGTCGGCGACTGCGCCCAGCCGCTGCACACGACGGTGCATCACAACGGCTGGGTGGGGGCGAACCCCAACGACTATACGACGTGGAACGGGATCCACAGTTGGATCGACGGCGGTTTCATTGCGAAGGCAGGGATCTCGATGGCGGAGGTCGCGGCCAAGACCGCGCTGGTGCGACCGATCTCGCCGGCGGCGCGTATGGACGGACGCGAGCCGCTGTTTGTGGCGGTGATGGATTATCTGATCGCGAGCCACGGGTTGGTCGTGCCGCTCTATGCGATGGACAAGGCGGGGGCGTTCAAGATCGAGGA
>JBDNFZ010000651.1:0-17001 GCA_041689555.1 Opitutaceae bacterium
CGGCGGCTCGATCACGGCCGGCATGGCGGTCTATGACACCATGAAGCTCATCACCTCGCCCATCACCATCGTGGTGACGGGTATGGCCGCCTCGATGGGTTCGATTTTGCTCTCCGGGGTGCCGAAGGGTCGCCGCCTCCTTTACCCTCATGCCCGCGTCCTGATCCATCAGCCGCTAATCTCGGGACGGATGGTCGGACCCGCCACGGACATAAATATTCAAGCAAAGGAAATGGAAAAGATCCGCGCCGAGTTGAATCAAATCCTCGCAGATGCGTCTGGTCAGCCGATCGAACGGATTAACCGTGATACCGATCGCGACTTTTACTTGAACGCCCAAGAGGCCATCGCCTACGGACTGGCTGACCGGATCGTTTCACAGCTCTGATCTCAAGGATCAAGCGACCTGCGGGCCGGGCCTTCGCCCGATAACGCCCTCGCAGGATTATGTGCAGCGTTAGGACGGCGTTTTCCTGCACTCGGCCGTGCAAAGGATTCTCGCCGGGCTACTCCCGCTAGCCTTTACGAGGACTGGCGCGTGGAGGGATCGCGCCTTCGGCGGCATGCCGGAAAATCATGGGCAGAACACCGCTTGATCGAATAGATCGGGAGAATTTTCCGTGCATGAAATGGTTTTCAGCATCCGATTTCCCCGTAATTATTCGCAAAATTAGGCTGTAATGCATTATTCCGGCGTTGATTTCGTTCTGAAATCAGTTTTATGCAATTTGGTTGCTAATTGCGGGTTTGCCAAGGGTCTAACTAAAGGTTTTGAACGCCGGCTCTCGAACAGAGACTAATGTCTCGAAGCCAAATTTAACCCATCCCCAATTGGACCTAAAACAAATCAAACAGATCATCGACTTGATGAAACGGTCGGAACTTACCGAGTTCGCCGTCGAGGAAGAGGGTTTCAAATTAAAGATTCGCCGAGGCTTGAGCGGCTTTCAGGCGGGAACCGTCTCCAGAGATTCGAACCCACCGTTCGTGATTTCAGAGCCTGGCTCAACGGGCGCGATCCAGGCGAATCCCGCGCCGACCTTGATCCCAGGCGAGAACGGCAAGGACGCCGAAGAAGCCGGAGTGTTTTTCATCAAGTCACCGATGGTCGGCACCTTTTACCGTTCGCCCTCTCCGGAGAGCAAGTCGTTCGCCGATGTGGGGACTAAGGTGACGGAGACCTCGCCGGTATGCATCATCGAAGCCATGAAGATCATGAATGAGATTCAGGCCGAGACGAAGGGCACCGTAATCGAGGTCTTGATCGAGAACGGCCAGCCCGTCGAATACGGTCAAAAACTGTTTAAGCTAAAGCCCTCCAACTAACTACCTTTTTCCAATCTCATCCGCCGTTCCGTTTCGAGCTCCGGGTTCTTGTTCACCAAGAGCCTCGTTTAGGGGGAGCAGACTTTCGGAAGGCGGGTTTTTTATCTTCAAACTTACCCGATGATTCAAAAAATCCTAATCGCCAATCGCGGAGAGATCGCCCTCCGTATCGTGAGGGCTTGCAGAGAGTTGGGTATAAAGACTTTGGCCGTTTACTCCGAGGCCGATGTGCAATCGCTCCATGTTCAATTGGCCGACGAAGCAATCTGCATCGGCGGCCCGCGTAGCGCCGACAGTTACCTGCGGGCGGACCGGATCATCAGCGCGGCTGAAATCGCGGACGTCGACGCGATCCATCCCGGCTACGGATTCTTGTCCGAAAACGCCAAGTTCGCCGAACAGTGCGAATCCTGCAATATCAAGTTCATAGGACCGAAGTCGAGGTCTATCAAAATGATGGGCGATAAGGCTGTAGCCAAGGATACAGTAAAAAAAGCCGGAGTTCCCATCGTCCCGGGTTCGGATGGTCCGGTTGAATCAGAAGGCGAAGCGGTCAAGATCGCGCGGAAGATCGGTTATCCCGTCATCATCAAGGCGGTCGCTGGCGGTGGCGGTAGAGGAATGCGGATTGCCCACAACGACGTCTCCTTCGCCAAAGAGTATCACGTTGCGAGAAACGAAGCCGAGAAGGCTTTCGGGAACGGCCAAGTCTATCTCGAGAAATACATCGAAAAACCGCGGCATATTGAATTCCAGATTCTGGCCGATTCACACGGCAAGGTGCTCCACCTTGGTGAACGCGACTGTTCGGTCCAAAGGCGCCATCAGAAACTGATCGAAGAGTCGCCCTCCCCTTTCCTAACGCCGGATTTGCGCAAGAAAATGGGCAAGGCCGCAATCCGGGCCGCCGAAGCCGCAGACTATGAAAACGCGGGCACCATCGAGTTTCTCGTGGACGCGAAAGGAAACTATTACTTCATCGAGATGAATACCCGGATTCAGGTTGAACATCCTGTGACCGAGGAAGTTACCGGAATCGACCTTATCAAGCAACAAATCCGGATTTCGAACGGGGAAAAGCTGGGGTTCGACCAGAGCGACATCAAATTTACAAAGCACGCGATCGAATGTCGGATCAACGCCGAGGATCCTGCGAGGAACTTTGTCCCGTCACCGGGCACGATCGGGCTTTATTACTCTCCGGGCGGACACGGCGTCAGAGTCGATTCCCACGCTTATTCCGGTTACGTTATTCCCCCTCATTACGATTCGATGATCGGCAAGCTGATCACCTATGGCGAAAACCGGAAAACGGCGATCGAGCGGATGTATCGCGCCTTGAGCGAGTATCTCATCCGCGGCGTGAAGACCACCATACCGCTCCATAAGGCGATCATGGCCGACCCGATCTTCATCGAAGGCAAGGCGACGACGGCCTACATGGAAGAGTTTCTCGGTCGGACCCCCACTGACTTGTTTTCGTAAGGCCGACGGGTAGCGCGGCGCCTGACCGGCCAAAACAGCGTTATATTCAGATCCGCGATTCGAGCCGGGGACGAATCAACTTCACGTCGCTCCACTCGCCCATCACCCGTGATTCCACGGACCAACCCGGACACGCGGCGGCAAAGGTGGCGCGGACCGAGTCCCGCTCGCTCGCCAAGATTCCGCTCAGCACCAGAAATCCTCCCGGCGTGACCGCCGCCACCAATTCGCGGGTGAACCGTTGCAGCACGTCGGATTGGATATTGGCCAAAACCACGTCGGCTGACCGGCCCGCGAGACCCGAAACCAAGTCGCCCGCAAAGAACGTCACCCGGCCCGCCATTTCATTGAGCGCGGCGTTCTCCTCGCTGACCAGAACGGCTTCCGCGTCGTTGTCGAATCCCGCGATATCGCGGAAACCAAGCCGCGCCGCCGATAGGGCCAAGATTCCCGACCCGCAGCCGGCATCGATCACCGATAGCCGGGATACGTCGGCCGCCGCGGCGATCACGGCCAGGCGTTCAACGCAAAGCCTCGTGGTCTCATGATTGCCCGTGCCAAACGCCATGCCCGGGTCAAGCCAGAGCACCGCATCGCCCTCCGGAAGCACAAACTCCGCCCGCTTCCAAATCGGGACCCAATGCAGTTTCCCAAATTGCCACGCATGAAAGTGAGCCTTGTAGCTGTCGCGCCAGTCGGCGTCGCCCAAAGCCCGCCACTCCGGCGCACCCAACGGGAGAATACCCTCCGCACGCAGCCTCGGTTCCAATTCCGCCCAATCCGCGATCGCCTGCGCCTGCTCCGCATGGATGCCGACCAGCCAGGCGCGCTTGGCGATAGCGTCCTCCAACAGGCTCCAACTCACGGCCTCGAGTTCTAAAAGAAACGTCTCGGTAGAGTCGGCGGCGGCGGCGGGGATTTCGATCTTGGTTTCAAACGGCGGCATCGCGGCAGCGTTCTCCCGGTCGCGCTCCGTGCAATGAAAAATCCTGAGCTAAGCGGCCATATCCTTGGAACCGGCGGTGCCCATTTCCAGAATCTAAAATTCGCATTGAGCCCACCGGGTGAAGGAATTTCGTGGAAAAAATGAAGACCCGCCATCTCTCCACGTTCGTTCTTATCGCCCTGAGTTTCCTTTTTTTCACGTCAAGGCTCTCCGCCCAAGAAGGCCCGATCGCCACGGCAACCCAGATCGTGGAAAGCGCAGGCCGACCGCTTTGGGAGGCCGGCCTTGCGGGTTTTGGAGGCTACCTCGCCGATTATCCGGGTGCCGATGAGGGTCGGGCGCGCGGATTCCCCATTCCCTATTTCATCTACCGAGGGGAAGTTTTTCGGGCGGGTGAAGGCGGCATTGTTCGCGGCCGCTACAAGGCCAGCGAAACGTTGGAGTTTGATCTGAGCTTCGATGCCTCCCTGAGCTCCGATTCCGACAAAAATATTCTTCGCCGTGGAATGCCCGATCTGGATTTTCTCGGCGAGATCGGGCCGCAGGTAATCTGGCGGGCTTGGAAAGCGCAGGATCGATCGCTTTCGGTTAACCTGCCGATGCGCGCCGTCCTCTCGTTTGGCTCGGGCGCGGTGCGTTCTCAGGGCTTTGTCTTCAACCCGAGAGTGACATATCGGGACCGGGCGTTCATCGGCGGGAATACCCTGTCGATCGGCCTCGGCGCCATCCTCGCCTCGGAAAATCTCATGGACTACTTCTACCAAGTCTTGCCTCGGTTTGCCCGACCGGGCCGACCCGCGTTCGACGCGAGCGGGGGCTATCTTGGAACCGAGGTCTCGCTCAATCTCTCGCGCGTCGTCACTCCGCGCCTGCGTGCCTTCGCCGGCACCCAGATCGGCATCTTTAGCGGCGCCACCAATCGCGGCAGCACGTTGCTCGCCCGCAACGTGAATTGGAACTTCGCCGCAGGCTTCGCCTGGGGCATCTGGGAAAGCGACCGCCGCGCCGGCGACTGACCCGTCGCTCAGAGCGCGACCGTGCGCCCGGTGCGGAACGACTCGTCGGCCGCCAGCACGATCCGCAGGCTGTCGAACGCGCTGCGCCAATGTTCGCCGAGGTCCCGGTCTCCGCGGATCGCGTCCAGGAACACGACCTGCTCCCGCCGGCAGAGTTCGTCGTGATCCGGCTCGTCGGTCACATCGACGACTTCGTCCCGCTTCGCGAAAGAACCGTCGGCGTTGACCGCCGCATGATGGAGCAACAGCGACTCGGTCTTGCTGTGTGCGTCGACGTCGGCCGACTTCCCCGCCGCCGCCGCCGATTTCGCGACGATGCTCACGCAGCCCTTCGGACCGATCACGTCTTTCACGAAAAACGCCGTCTCGCTCATCATCGGTCCCCAACCCGCCTCATACCAACCGATCGAGCCGTCGGCAAATGTCACCTGCAAGTGGCCGTAGTTGATTTGCCCCGGAGCGATCTCATCGGAAAGCCGCGCCCCGATTCCGTTTACGCTCACGGGCCGCGAGCCCGTCATCCGGCACATCACATCCACATAGTGGACGCCGCAATCGATGATCGGCGAGGTCGTGCGGAGCAGATTTTTATGGGTCGCCCAATTCGCGCCCGAGCTCTGTTGGTTGAGGTTCATCCGCATCACGAGCGGCTTGCCCAAGGTCTGCGCCAGCGCGGTGAACTTTTGCCACGAGGGATGAACGTGCAGGATATATCCCACGATCAGTTTCCGCCCCAGTCGCCGCGCCGTCGCGATCACGTGCTCGCAGTCGGCCAGATTGTCCGCGACGGGTTTCTCGAGGAAGACGTGCGCGCCCGCCTCCATCGCCGCCAGCGCGTAAGCGCAATGTGTGTCGGGATACGTGCTGATGCACACGGCGTCGGGCCGCGTCTGCGCCAGCGCCGTCGCGTAGTCGGAAAACTCCGCGAAGCCGCCGCCCAAGTCCCGGTTGAGTTTCCCCCGAGAATCCGGCCCGCGGCTTACGAGACCGACGATCTCGAAATCGTCCGACAGCTTCCGATAGGCGCGCGCATGGGAGATTCCCATGTGGCCGCAGCCTACGATCAAAACACGAATGAGATTAGGCATAGGGAAAGTCTCCGGCTCAGTGCGCCGCGGCTCCGGCCGCCGTCGATCCTTTCGGCCCTCTGTCGGGTGGCCGGAAGCACAGCGCGAGCGCCACCGCCGCGACCGAGGCCACGATCATGGGAACGATAAACAGCCCCTGAAAATCCGTCCGTCCGTCCGTGGTGTAGACTTTCTGGATAAGCCAGGGACAGATCGAATTGGCTAGCAAGGCGCCGAAGCCGAGGATCTGCAGGTTGAACAGTCCCTGCGCGCTCGAGCGGATATCCTTCGGGCAATACGCATCCACGAAGATATAGACCGTCGCGAAGAAGAACGCATAGCAGACCCCGTGCAGCAACTGCACCGTGATGATCATCGCCGCGCTCTCGTGCCAGAAGGCGTAGACGGCGAAACGTGCCGCGTGGCCGAGCACGCCGACCACGAGGGTCGTCCGCCAGCCCAGTTTCTTCAGCGTCACTCCGAGCGCGAACATCGTCAGAATCTCCGCGATCTGCCCGAGGCTCATCACCGGTGTGATCCAGTTGGAGGCGATTCCCACCCCGCCCTCCTCCTTGGGCGTGCCGAGGAACACCCCGGTCCAGTTGAAGTAACAGTTGTGGACGAAAGAATCGAGGAGCGTCACCAGCCAGAGCGCGAGGAGGTAGGGATGCCTGAGGAGTTTGAACGCCTCCAGCCACGCGAGCTTCTCGACGGCTCCCGCAGCTGCCGTAGTTTTCGGGGCCGATCGTGGGAGCGTCAGGCTGTAAGCCGCCAGCGCCAGCGAAGCGATGCCCGCGACGATGAACGTCCACTTTGTCGCCGCTTTCGCCGCGTCGCCCGTGAGCGGGTTGGCCAGCGCCTTACCCACCCAGTCCACGAGACCGGCCGGATGCGCCGCATCCACCGCCGCCCAGTTCACAAAGATAAAGGTAAACGGCCACGCCGCCAAAATCCACCCGATCGTCCCGCCCACCCGCACGATCCCGAACTCCTTCTCCGGGTTCTTCATGTTGGCGAACGCGATCGAATTCGTGATCGAGATCGTCGGCACGTAGAACAGGCAGTGCACCAGCATCAGCAGGAAAAAAGGCCAGAACTCCTTGGTAAATCCGCAGCCCAAGATCGCCAACCCGCCCACCAGATGCGAAAACGCCAGGAACTTCTCCGGCGCGAATTTCCGGTCGGCCCACTGGTTGCTGAAAAACATCCCGACGATCGAGGCCACCGGAAACGCGTTCAGAATCAGCGCCTGCTGCCAAGGCGTGAAGCCGAGGCTTGGCAGATAGCCGAAGATCAACGGAAGCCACGCGCCCCAGATAAAAAACTGCAACACCATCATGAAAAACAGACGGCCTTTTAGCGAGGGAGCGGGCGATGTCATAGGGGAATCAGGAGGATGCGCGGTCGTTGAACGATCAGGAAAAAAACGCTGGGGCTCCGCAGCATTACCCGCCAACAATTCAGGCCAAGCCGGAAATCCCGCCCGCGCCCAAATTCTTCCGCCCATGATCCCCCGTCTCGGTTTGATTATCCTCGCCCTCGCGTTTTCGCCCGCGACGGCCGCACCGCCGGCCGGTTTCCTTTCCCTCTTCAACGGCCGCGACCTCGCCGGCTGGCGCGGCGGCGACACCTACGATCACCGCAAACTTCTCGCCCTCCCGGCGGACGAACGCGCCGCCCTCGTCGCCAAGTGGACCGCGAGTCTCACCGCCCTCAAAGACGGACGCCCTCACTGGTCCATCGACGCCGGCGAGTTGCTGAACGACGGCCTCGGCGGCTATGCCACGACCGAGCGCGACTACGGCGACTTCGAGTTGCTCGTCGATTGGAAGATCACCGCCGGCACCGACTCCGGCCTTTATCTTCGCGGCGTGCCCCAGATCCAAATCTGGGATCCCGCGATGCCCGACCCCAAGGGTAACGGAGCCGCCTTCGGCTCCGGCGGTCTCTGGAACAACGCCAAGACTTCCCCCGGCCGCGACCCCCTTGTGCGCGCCGATGCACCCGTCGGCCAATGGAACCGTTTTCGCGTCCTCATGGTCGGCAGCCGCGTCAGCGTTTGGCTCAACGACCGCCTCGTCGTCGATCACGTCCTCCTCGAAAATTACTACGACGCGAAACTCCCGCCCGACCAGCGCCGCCCCGTCCCCGCGCGCGGTCCCGTCCAACTTCAGACGCACGGCGGCGAGACCCGCTGGCGCAATCTCTACCTCCGCGAGATCGGCGCCGACGAGGCCGCCCGCCTCCTCGTCGCCCGTGGCGCCGAGAATTTCCGTCCGGTCTTCAACGGCAAGAATCTCGACGGCTGGGCCGGCCCGCTCGAGGCCGTCGCCGTGAAGGCCGGCACGCTCGTTTGGCAGAAAGGTAAAGGCGGGGTCGTTTACTGGAATCAACCGCTCGCGGATTTCGCCGCACGCTTCCGGTTCAAGCTCCCGCCCGCCGGCAACAACGGCCTCGCCATCCGCTACCCCGGCACCGGCGACACCGCCTACGTCGGCATGTGCGAACTCCAGATTCTCGACGAGAACTACGGCGCCATCAAAAGCCCCGTCGACCCGCGCCAGACCCACGGCTCCGCCTACGGAATGGTTGCCGCCGCCCAAGGCTACCAACGCCCCATCGGCGAGTGGAACTTCCAAGAAGTCACCGTCCGCGGCTCCCGCATCCGCGTCGAACTCAACGGCACCGTTATCCTCGACGCCGACCTCGCCACCGTCGATCTTAAGACCGTCCTCGCCAACAAAGCCCACCCCGGCAAAGACCGTGCCGAAGGTTTTTTCGGCTTCGCCGGCCACAACGACCCCGTCGAGTTTCGCGACATATCCGTCAAATCTCTCTGATCCGCTCTCCCTTCCACTTCAACCCCTCCTCGCTCCCGCATCTCCCGAAATCCAACTCCCCTTATGATCACCCGCCGCGACTTCCTCAAAAACTCCACCACCGCCGCCGTTGGCGGCCTCATCGCCACGTCCACGTTCGGCCACGCCGCCGAAACCAAGCCCGGCGCCAATCGCATCCTCAAAGTCGGCCTCATCGGCTGCGGCGGTCGCGGCACCGGCGCCGCGCTTCAGGCGCTCAAGGCCGATCCCGATGTCCGTCTCACCGCCATGGCCGACGTCTTCGCGGACCGTCTCGAATCCAGTCTCGCCACCCTCCGCAAGACACCCCTCGCGGCGCACATCGACGTCACCCCCGCCACATCGTTCATCGGCTTGGATGCGTTTCAAAAAGTGATTGATAGCGGCGTCGACGTCGTCCTCCTCGCTTCGACGCCCGCCTTCCGCCCCGCCCACTTCGCCGCCGCCATCGCCGCCGGCAAACACGTGTTCTGCGAGAAACCCGTCGCCGTGGACGGTGCCGGCGTCCGCTCCGTCCTCGCTTCCGCCGCCGAGGCGAAACGCAAAAACCTCTCCGTCATGTCGGGCTTCTGCTGGCGCTACGACCCCCGGATGCGCGCCACCGTCGCGAAGGTCCACGCCGGCGACATCGGCGATATCCGCGCCATCATCGCGACTTACCACACCGGCTCGCTCACCACCAAGTTTCCCGGCACCCGCCTCCCCGGCCAGACCGATCTCGAGTGGCAGCTTCGCAATTGGTATAACTTCACCTGGCTCTCCGGCGACCATCTCGTCGAGCAGGCGATCCACAACGTCGATAAGATCGCCTGGCTCATGAAACAGGAGATGCCCACGCAGGCCATCGGCGTCGGCGGCCGCAACGTCCCCGCCTACGGCAACACCTACGACAACTTCAGCGTGGCCTACGAATACGCCGGCGGCGTCCGCGCCACCCTCTCCTGCCGCCAACACGACGGCGCCTACAACGAGGTCACCGATTACGTCACCGGCACCAAAGGCATCTTTTCCAACGGCCGCCTCGCCACCCAGGGCCTCAGCGGTGCCGTGAATTGGAAATACACCGGCCCCACCCGCGACATGTATCAGGTCGAGCACGATGAACTTTTCGCCGCCATCCGCGCCGACCGCCCCGTCAACGACGGCGTCAGCATGGCCCAGAGCACCCTCATGGCCATCATGGGCCGCATGGCCGCCTACACCGGCCAGGTCGTGACTTGGGATCAGGCGCTCAACTCAAAGGAAGCCCTCGTCCCCGCCCAGCTTGACTGGGCCGCACCCATCGCCGTCACCCCCCGCGCCATCCCCGGCCAGACCAAACTCGCCTAATCCCCATGAACCGCCGCGCCTTTCTCGCCGCCACCACCGCCGCCGCCCTCGCCCCACTCGCCCGCGCCCAAAACGCCGCCGTCGTCGCGCCCGCTGCGGCGCCCGCCACCGCACCCGCCGTCGGCAAACGCCGCGCCCACAAAAAGGGTTTCATGTATGGCACCCTGCGCGGTCCCACGGCGGAAAAACTCGGCGTGTTGGAAAGATTTCAGCTCCTCCGCGCCGCCGGCTTTGACGGCGTCGAGGTCAACAGCGCGATGAACCAAGCCGAGGTCCTCGCCGCCCGCGACGCCACCGGCCTCGCCATCCCCAGCGTCGTCATCTCGACCCACTGGCTGAAACCGCTCACCGATCCCAACCCCGCCACCCGCGAGACCGGCCTCGAGGGTCTCAAGCAGGGTCTCCGCGATGCCAAAGCCTACGGCGCCAGCTCCGTCCTGCTCGTGCCCGGCAAGGTCACCAAGGAGGTCTCCTACGCCGATGCCTACGCCCGCGCCACCGCCGAGATCGCCAAGGCGGTTCCCCTCGCCGAATCCCTCGGCATCGTCATCGCCATCGAAAACGTCTGGAACCTCTTTCTCCTCAGCCCGCTCGAGGCGGTCGCCTTCGTCGATTCTTTCAAGAGCCCGTTTGTCCGCTGGCATTTCGATGTCGGCAACATCGTCAACACCGGTTGGCCCGAGCACTGGATCCGCCAACTCGGCCCCCGCATCGCCCAAATCCACGTCAAGGAATACAGCCGCAAACTCCGCGACGAAAAGGGCCCGTTCGCCGGCTTCAACTTGGACCTCCTCGAGGGCGACAGCGACTGGCCCAAGGTCATGGCCGCGCTCGACGAAGTGGGCTACACCGGCTGGATGATCACCGAGCAATACCGCCCCCCCGGTTTCGAAGACGCCGCCTGGCTCGCCCACCTCTCGAAGAAGCTGGACCAAGTCATCGCCAGCTAGCGGGCCGCCATGGCTCCCCTCCGCGCCATCGCATCGCTGGCGTTGCTGCTCGCACTCACCTCCGTCGTTCGCGCCGACGCGCCCGCCGCCCTCGCCCGCCAAGAGTTCGTCGCGCCCCACATGGGCACGCTTTTCCGCGTCGTCCTCTACGCTCCCGAAGCCGAAGCCGCCGCCGCGCGCACCGCCGTCCAAGCCGCCTTCGCCCGCGTCGCCGCCTTGAACCGCGTTTTCTCCGACTACGACAATTCGAGCGAACTCTCGCATCTCTGCCGCCAACCCGTCGGCACGCCCGTCCCCGTCAGCGCCGATCTCTTCGCCATCCTCACCCAAAGCCAACTCCTCTCCGCCCAAACCCACGGTGCTTTCGACGCCACCCTCGGCCCCGTCACCCGCCTCTGGCGCGAATCGCGGCGCACCCGACATCTCCCCGCCCCGGAGATTCTCGCTCGCGCGCGCCAAGCCTCCGGCCACGCCCACCTCCGCCTCGATCCCGCCACGCAGACCGCTACCCTCCTCCGTCCCGAAATGCAGCTCGATCTCGGCGGTATCGCCAAAGGCTATGCCGCCGACGCCGCCCTCGCCGTCCTCACGCACGCCGGCTTCCCCCGCGCCATGGTCAACGCCAGCGGCGACCTCGCCCTCGGCGAGCCTCCGCCCGGCCAACCCGGCTGGACCATCACCCTCGCGCCCTTCGGCGCGTCGCCCACCGCACCGCTCACGCTCGTCGCCGCACGCGTCGGCATCTCTACCTCCGGCGACGCCGGGCAATTCGCCGAGATCGGCGGCGTCCGCTACTCCCACATTGTCGATCCCGCCACCGGCCTCGGCCTCACCGCCCCGCTCGCCGTCACCGTCGTCGCCCCTCGCGCCTCGCTCTCCGACGGCCTCGCCACCGCGTGCAGCGTCCTCTCCGCCGAGGCCGTCAACACGCTCGCCACCACGTCGCCCGAGCCCATCCGCGTCATCGTTCACCGCCGCGCCGAAGACGGCTCGATTCAGCGCATGTTCTCCGGCCAAAATCCCGCCGGCCTCCTCAATCCGCTATGAAAAAGCTCTTTCTCTCCCTCCTCGCCGCGAGTCTCGCCCACGCCGCCCCCGCGCCCGACGCCAAGGAACTCGCCCTCGTCCGCCAACTCCGCGAAAAAATCCTCGCCACCGCCGCCGCCATTCCCGCCACCGCCGCCGCGTCTCAATCCTACGTCGAAAAACTCCCGGGCACCGAGGTCTCGTTCACGCTCCAGCCCATCCCCGCCGGCACCTTCACCCTCGGCAGCCCCGCCGCCGAAAAAAACCGCAGCCCCGACGAAGGTCCCCAGGCCTTGGTCGCCCTCCCCGCTTTCTGGATCGGCCAACGCGAAGTCACGTGGAACGAATACGAGGTCTTCATGTTCGCCTCCGATAAAACCGGCGGCGCCTCCACCCCCGAGTCCGACGCCGTCTCGCACCCCACAAAGCCCTACGTCGAGATGAGTTTCGGCATGGGCCGCGAGGGCTTCCCCGCGATCAGCATGACCCACCACGCCGCGTCGAAATATTGCCAATGGCTCAGCGCCAAGACCGGCCGTTTTTATCGCCTGCCGACCGAGGCCGAGTGGGAATACGCCGCACGCGCCGGCACCACCACCGCCTACTCCTTCGGCGACGACCCGGCGAAGCTTGGCGACTACGCCGTCGTCCAAGCCGACAAATACGCGCTCGTCGGCAGCAAGAAACCCAATCCTTGGGGCCTCTTCGACATGCACGGCAACGTCTCCGAGTGGACCCTCGACCAATACGAACCCGAAGCCTACGCCCGTCTTAGAGGCGACCCCGCCCCCGGCACTTACGTGCCTTCGACGCGGCCCTATCCCCACGCCGTGCGCGGCGGCAACTGGTCCGACACCCCCGAGTTGCTCCGCAGCGCCGCCCGCCGCGGCTCCAGCGCCGACTGGAAGATGCTCGATCCCCAGCTCCCGAAGAGCGTCTGGTATCACACGAGCGCCCCCTGGATCGGCTTCCGCGTGGTCCGCCAAATAGAAATCCCTTCCGCCGAGGACATGTATCGCATCTGGAACAACGGGGTGTCGCTGGATTACTGAACCCTCTCTTCTTCTTACGGATCACCCCCGCAGGCTTCGCCCGTTTGATTTGCCGGAAAACAGACGGGATTCAAATACTCGCAGCCGGCCATTCCGCATAAACCGACACGCTCGACTCTCTCCGCATTTCGTCCGAACTTTCCCCTATGAGCGTTTCTCCCGGCTCCCAATTTCGCGCCGCTCTCGCCGCCGAGACGCCGCTCCAAATCGCCGGCGCGATCAACGCTTACGCCGCACTTCTCGCTCAACGCGCCGGCTTCCGCGCCCTCTACCTCTCCGGTGCCGGCGTCGCCAACCACTCCCGCGGCATCCCCGACACCGGCGATACCTCGCTCGCCGACGTCCTCATCGACGCCCGCCGCATCGCCCGACGCGTGCCCCTCCCGCTCCTCGTCGACATCGACACCGGCTGGGACGATCCCGCGCGTGCCGTCCGGGAACTCGCCGCCGCCAGCGTCGCCGCCATCCACCTCGAAGACCAGATTCCCGCCAAACTCTGCGGCCACCTGCCCGGCAAAAAACTCGTCCCCACCGCCGAGATGACCGCGCGCATCTCCGCCGCCGTCTCCGGCAAACCCGACGCCGACTTCGTCGTCATGGCCCGCACCGACGCCGCGTCCGTCGAAGGCGTTCCCGCCGCTATCGCCCGCGCCCAAGCCTACGTCGCCGCTGGCGCCGACATGATCTTCGCCGAAGCCCTCCGCACCCTCGACGACTACAAAACCTTTACCGCCGCCGTAAACGCCCCCGTCCTCGCGAATCTCACCGAGTTCGGCCAGACTCCTTGCTTCACCCTCGAACAGCTCCGCACGGCGGGCGTCTCCCTCGTCCTCTATCCGCTCAGCGCCAGCCGCGCCGCCGCCGCCGCCTCGCTCGAAATCTACACCGCGATCCGCCGCGACGGCACCCAGCGCGCCGTCGTCGATAAAATGCAGCCCCGCACCGAACTCTACGACGTCCTTGGCTATCGTGCTGACGCGCAAGTCCGCGAGCAGCGGCCCGACCGGGAAGAAGGAGGCCAATGAAATCACACCCCATTTCCATCGCCGGTTTCCCCTATGCTCACGAAAGACCGGTAGGAATCTCGCGGGGCCAATAGCGTGGACCGAGGCTGTTAAAAGCCAAACGAGGCCCCTCCGAAAAAAAGGCGTTCGACCTTGTGCTCTCAGACGCACATTCCGTTCACCGCCCGATAAATTCCCGAAAGACCGTTCTTTTGTTGATCTCTTGGACCGTCTGTTAAAGCGATTTTTCCACGCCCTGATTCAAACCGTTTTTTCGGACGCCGGAGGCAAAGACGGTGTGGTGATTTTCAATCGAGGCGATGAAAGCAAAGGTCTGCTCAGATGAAGGAGCCGGAGCAGACTTGGCGATGATCGAGATCGACCGGGCCTGAGCTGCGCGTCATCCGTCCTCCGGATTTTTGCCGCGCCAATCCGGCGCCTCAAACTTCGTTCAAGGATACGGTTTGTGATCGCATGGTCTGTCGGTTCTCAGTCTTTATCCCACGCCCGACCTCTGCATCCTCCGCCGCTGGCCGTCATCCCATGCCACCCGCCACCAAACGAAAGCCTGTTGCGCTCGTTCCCACCATCGAAGCAGCGATTCGCACGCTGCGCGGCGAGCGCGTGATTCTCGACGCCGACCTCGCGAAAATCTATGGTGTCCAAACGAAAGTGCTCAACCAAGCGGTGAAGCGGAATTCAGAGAAATTCCCGCCCGACTTTTTTTTCCAGCTCACCTCCGGTGAAGCGGATGCATTGAGCCGGTCACAATCTGTGACCGGTTCCCCAGAGGAGAAACGGACCATGCGGTCACAAATTGTGACCGCATCGAAACGCAACGTCCGGCACTCACCCAACGCCTTCACCGAGCATGGCACGATCATGGCGGCCAACATTCTCAACAGCCCGCAGGCCGTCCAAATGAGCGTCTTCGTCATCCGCGCCTTCATCAAAATGCGCGCCGCCTTCACCGACACGCGCGACCTCGCCCGCAAACTCGCCGTCCTCGAAGCCGAATTAAAATCACGCCTCGATACGCACGAATCCGCCATCGTCGATGTGCTCCAACGCATCATGACCCTCCTCGAACCGCCGCCCCCGTCACCCGAACAGCCCACCCGCGAGATGGGCTTCCATGCCGCGCTCGACAAACCCAAGAAACGCTGACCCCCGCTCAACCTCGCTGACCCCCGCCTATCCTCGCTCATCCGAATCAGCGCAGATTGGCTTTCCAAAAAAAATCCCGATGCACTCCGCCCCCGCCCCTTCTCCCGCTCCCGAATTCAAACCCAAGAAATCCGTCGCGCTCTCCGGCGTCGTCGCCGGCAACACCGCCATCTGCACCGTCGGCCATTCCGGTAACGATCTCCATTACCGCGGCTACGACATCGCCGATCTCGCCGCGCACGCCGCCTACGAGGAAGTCGCCCATCTCCTCATTTACGGCGCCCTGCCCACCGTCGCCGAACTCGCCGGCTACCGCACCCGCCTCGTCACGCTGCGCTATCTCCCCGAGCCCATCCGCGTCATCCTGGAACAGCTCCCCGCCTCCGCGCACCCGATGAATGTCTTGCGCACCGGCGTCTCCGCCCTCGGCGCGCTTCATCCCGAACCCGCCCCGCACGGCGGTGCCGGCCCCACCGACCCCACCGCCGCCTGCGCCATCGCCGACCGCCTCGTCGCCTGCCTCCCGTCGATGCTCCTTTACTGGCATCACTTCGCCACGACCGGCCGTCGCATCGCCGTGGAGACACCCACCGACACCGTCGCCGCGCACTTCCTCCACCTGCTCCACCAACGCCCCCCGTCCGCCGCACACACCCGCGCCCTCGACCGCTCGCTCATCCTCTACGCCGAACACGAGTTCAACGCCTCCACCTTCACCGCCCGCGTCATCGCCGGCACCGGCTCCGGCACCTACTCGTGCGTCACCGGCGCCATCGGCGCGCTCCGCGGACCCAAACATGGCGGAGCCAACGAAGTCGCCCACGCCATCCAGCTCCGCTACGCCGGCCCCGACGACGCCGAGGCCGACATCCGCGCCCGCCTCGCCCGCAAGGAAATCGTCATCGGCTTCGGCCACCCGGTTTACACGATCGGCGACCCGCGCAGCGCCATCATCAAGGAAGTCGCCCGCACCCTCGCCATCGCTGCCGGCCGGGAAAACTCCTTTGCCATCTGCGAGCGCATCGAAAGCGTCATGTGGTCCGAGAAGAAAATGTTTCCCAACCTCGATTGGTTCAGCGCCCCCGCCTATCACCTGCTCGGCGTCCCCACCGCGATGTTCACCCCGCTCTTCGTGATCGCCCGCACCGCCGGCTGGTGCGCCCACGTCATCGAACAACGCCAGGACGGCAAAATCATCCGCCCCGCCGCGCACTACACCGGCCCCGAAAACCGCCCGTTCGTCCCGCTCGCCGACCGGTAGGCCGCGAGTTCGCCCGCGCTTTCCCGGCCAGCCGCTCTCAACTTTCCCGCAGCCATGTCCGCCCCCGCCTCCAACGTCCGTCCGCCCGCCGACACTCTCCTCGCCACGCTCGCCGACTACGTCCTCGACCCCGCGCCCCCGAGCGAAGAAGCCCTCGACACCGCCCGTTGGTGCCTCCTCGACAGCCTCGCCTGCGCCGTGATGGCCCTGCGGTTCCCCGCCTGCGCCAAGCTCCTCGGCCCCGTCGTCCCCGGCACCACGATCGTCAACGGCGCGCGCGTCCCCGGCACGGGCTACGAACTCGATCCCGTCCAAGCCGCCTTCAACATCGGCACAACCGTCCGCTGGCTCGACTTCAACGACACCTGGCTCGCCGCCGAGTGGGGCCACCCCTCCGACAACCTCGGCGCCATCCTCGCCGTCGCCGATTGGCTCTCCCGCAACGCCGCCGCCGGCACGCCGGTTTCCGCCTTCCACTCGTCTCTCGCCCCTCGCCCTTCGCCCCTCACCATGC